>JAPKZL010000291.1 GCA_026393795.1 Candidatus Aminicenantes bacterium
AAGAATCCGCCAGATCGAGGCCAAGGCGCTCAGGAAGCTCAAGAAGAAGTCAAAAAAGCTTGTGAACTTTCTCGACAAGCCCGAGAACTACCGCTAGTCAAGGAAATTGGCGTACGGCGAACGGCGTAGGGCGGACGGTTAAGAAAAGCAATTTCCCATTCTTTGTCTTTATTCTTCCCGTGTGCCGTCTGCCGTACACCGTTCACCCAGTTCAATTGACACCCAGATTGCAATAAACTATAATCAACGAAATGGAAAAAGACAGGGTCACACTAAAAATCCCCCGGCCGCTGTACAAAAAACTGCAGACCGTGATCGAAGGCAGCGGTTTCCGCAGCGTGAACGAATTCGTGGTCTATGTGCTGCGCGACCTGGTTTCCCTGCGCCAGGGAGAAACGGAAAAAGATCTTTCCAAGGACGAAATCGAAGCCATCAAGCAGCGATTGAAAAATCTCGGTTATTTTTGATGGGGAAATAAAAAGTATTGCTATTTTAATACAATTGTAGTACGATTGGAGTATGAGGTCGATGAGTAACTTTCAGTTCCGCCGCCGCGTCAAGGACGTAGTGGCCGGCAAGACCATGCTGCTGCTCACGGTGGCCGCGGCGGCCATCATCCTGCTGATGATCGCCGGCCTCTATCTGAAATCCAGGCCCATCCTGGCCGACCAGCCCCTGGCCAAACTGTTGTTTTCGAGCCGCTGGCATCCGCTGCGCGGCGAATTCGGCTTCCTGGCTTTCATTATGGGCACGTTGTGGGTAACCGGCGTGGCCGTGCTGATCGCCGTCCCCCTGTGTCTGCTGACCGCGATCTACCTTTCCGAATACGCCCACTCGCGCGTCAGGGAATGGGTGAAGCCGCTAATCGACATCCTGGCCGGCATCCCTTCCGTGGTTTTCGGGGTCTGGGGAATCCTGGTGGTCGTCCCCCTGATCAAGGACCACCTGGCGCCCCTTTTCAACTCTTTCTCGACCGGATACAGCGTTCTGGCCGGAGGCATCGTTCTGGCCATCATGATCTTTCCCATCATCATCCACGTCGCCCTGGAGGTCCTGCGCGCCGTCCCGCAGGAGGTGCGGGAAGCGTCGCTGGCCCTAGGCGCGACCCGCTGGCAGACCATCAAGCACGTGGTCATGCGCAAGGCCCTTCCCGGCGTGGCCGCCGCGATCGTGCTCGGAATTTCCCGGGCCTTTGGCGAAACCATGGCCGTGCTGATGGTGGTTGGCAATGTCCCGCGCATCCCCGCCTCCGTCCTTGACCCGGCCTACCCGTTGCCGGCGCTGATCGCCAACAATTACGGCGAGATGCTGTCCATTCCCCTGTACGATTCGGCCCTGCTGCTGGCCGCGCTGGTCCTGCTGCTGGTGATCCTGATTTTCAATGTCCTGTCCAGGATGATCCTGGCCCGGGTCGAGATGAGCATCCGCTGACATGGAACGCCGCAATATCGAAGAAAAAATTTTCAAGGGACTGATGATCCTCTCCACCCTGCTGATCCTTTCCTGCCTGCTGGTGATCCTGTTGACCATCGTCATCAAAGGCCTGCCGCACTTGAACCTGGCCATGATTACGCAATCTCCGCAAGGCGGCTATTATTTAGGCAAGGGCGGCGGCATATTGAACGCCATCGTCGGCTCGCTGTACCTGGCCGGCGGAGCGACTTTTCTGGCTATCCTGTTCAGTCTTCCGGTGGCTTTGTATCTGAACGTCTATGCCAAACCCGACTCCAAATTCGTATCGTTGTGCCGCTTCGCCTTCGACGTTTTGTGCGGCGTCCCCTCGATCGTCTACGGCGCTTTCGGTTTCTCCATCATGGTCTTTTTCGGCCTGCGCGCGTCGCTGCTGGGCGGGATCGTCGCCATCGCCCTGCTGATCCTGCCGATGATGATCCGCGCCATGGATGAAGTGATCCGCCTGGTGCCGCGCGAACTTCTGGAAGCTTCCTATGCCCTGGGCGCCACCCGGCTGGAAACGGCGCTGAAAGTCGTAGCCCGCCAGGCGCTGCCCGGCATCCTGACCGCTGTGCTGATCGCCTTCGGGCGCGGCATTGGGGACGCCGCGGCCGTAATTTTCACCACCGGTTTTACCGATGCTGTCCCCGATATCCTGCACCCCGTGGCCACCTTGCTGCGCCCCGCCGCCACGTTGCCGCTGGCCATTTTTTTCCAGCTCAGCGTTCCCATCCCCGAAGTCCAGGGCCGGGCGTACGCCTCGGCGCTGATCTTGACCATCCTGATCCTGGTCATCAGCCTGGCCGCCCGCCTGCTGTCCAGAAAGCTGACGCGGCACGTCGTCAAATAGGAGCACACATGGAATACCGGACCCATATCAGCGTGCAGGACCTGAACGTCTTTTACCGCCAGCAACAGGTGTTGAAGGATATCACCCTGAACATCCCCGACCGCAAGATCACCGCCATTATCGGGCCTTCGGGCTGCGGCAAGACCACGCTGCTGAAGTCGTTCAACCGCTTGATCGATTCGATCGAAGGGGTGGTGATTTCCGGGAAAGTCCTGGTCGACGACGAAAACATCCTCGACCCCAAAACCGAGGTCACCCATATCCGGAAAAAAATGGGCTTGCTGCTGCAGAAGCCCTATCCGCTGCCCATGTCCATCTACGACAACGTCGCCTATGGCCCGCGCATCAATGGCATCAAGGACAGGAAACGACTGGATGCGATCGTGGAGCTCTATTTGAAAAAAGCAAGCCTCTGGGACGAAGTGCGCGGCCGGCTGCGCCAGCCGGCCTCCATGCTCTCGGTCGGCCAGCAGCAGCGCCTCTGCCTGGCCCGCGGCCTGGCGGTGGAGCCCGAAATCATTCTCGGCGACGAACCGACCTCGGCGCTCGATCCGCAGTCGAGCCGGAGGATCGAGCAGACGTTCTTCGAATTAAAGCAGGACTACACCATCGTCATCGTCACCCACATCCTGCGCCAGGCGCGGCGCATGGCCGACTATGTCGTCTTCCTTTACCTGGGCGAATTGATCGAGCACGGGCCGGCGGCTGAGATTTTCGAAAACCCCAAAAAAGAATTGACCAAGGAATACATCAAGGGCCTGATCAGCTAGGCCGCGAAAAATATCGTGATCGGATTAAAAGCCGCCACGGCTTTATTTTTCCACGGTCACAACTACGGGCAGTTTGCTTGCTTCGCCGCCGGGGGTGCATAGTTTCCCGTTGCTGATCTTGACCGCCTCTTTTTTAAAGATATCCACCTGCCAGAAAAAATCCTGCCAGAGGACGTAGCGGATCTGGTACAGGTAGGACTCCAGCTTGCAGACCCACCAGAAGGGGAGGTGGAAGATCGGTCTGTCATAAGTCAGCAGGGAGAATTTCTTCGTCGTCGGCTCGAAGCGCACCCGGGTGTTCGCCAGCTTCAGGATGAAGCGGGAGGGCGGGGTGGTCAGCGAACCGCCCGTCACCTCAACCTTCATTTTAAGATCGCGCGCCCTGCCCCCCTTCTTGCAGAAATTGGAGCCCGTGACTTCCCAGACCGCCCTTTCGTAGGTGTCGATCTCCCAGTAACAATCGGTCCAGGAAACATGCTTGATCTGGTAGAGGTTGGGCTGCATCTTGCACAATTTCCAGTCCTTGCCGTCGGAAAGGATCGTGTCAAACCACATGATCTTGAAGGCGAAACCGGCCGGCTCGAACTGCAGGACGGTTTCCGGGATCTGGACGTCGAAGGCCGCGGGTTCGGGGATGTCGATCATGATGTAACCGGAGATGACGTTGTTTTCCTCGCTCAGCTCGGTGACGCTGTTGTCCGGGTCGACGACGACCGCCAGGTAATGTTTGCCGGGCGGCGTGTCATCGGGAATTTTCAGGCTGCCGTTGAAGGCGACGGTAACCTGCTGCCCGGGCTCCAGGGAGGGGACCGTCTCGCTGCCACCCTCGAGAAGGATGTCCTCGCCGTAGGCAGTGGCGGCCGGGGCGCTGCGCAGCGGGATCTTGTCGTCGCCCGAAAGAACGATCTCCAGCCGGATGCTCCTGGCCGCGACCTTTCCCTTGTTTTCCAGGGTGACCGAAACTTCCTGGCGCAGCGGCTGTCCGGTGGCCGCCCTGACCGGGTAATTCAGCTGCGCGACCAGGTCGGCATAGTCGCCAAAGGCTACCGGGAAACTCTTGATCACGGCCTGGGTCTTGGCGTCGCAGACGGCCAATTGGAACCCGGCCAGCGGCTTTTGCGTCTTGACGCTTTCGGCCAGCAGGGCGTAATCGGCGGGCTCAAACTTAAGGGCCAGGAACTTGTCCTGGACCGTTTTGTGCTCCCATTTTATCTTTCCCTTTTTCAGGCTGCCCAGGGTGATCAGGGGAGTGCCCTGGGGCCTGAGCAGGATGATGTCGCCATCAATCCTGTCGCTGGTGATTTCCTCGCAAAGGGCCTGGACTCTGGCCAGGTTGGCCAGCAGGGCGTTTGCTCCTGCGCTGGCGGAAATTTCCAGGGGCACTATTTTGACCTCGTCTTCCCCCGCCATCATCCCCGGGAGCAATATGAGCATCACTAGGGCCGCCAAAAGCATGTTTTTCATTTCTCCCTCCTTTCTGAAAATCAATTATATAGCAGCAAAAAAAAATAAAATACCCCCGGCCCGGCCGTCCGGCTGGCCCGGTTGATTTATGGAACGTTGAAGAGTAAAATGATTGCTCATGACTCAAAGAGTAGCGATCATTCACGACTGGCTGAACGGCATGCGCGGCGGCGAGAAGGTTCTGGAAGAAATTCTGAAGCTCTACCCGGACGCCGACCTGTTCACCCTGTTTTACGAGCCTGAAAAGGTCTCGCCCCTGATCCGCTCCAAGCGCGTGTTCGCTTCGGCGCTCAACCGCCGCTCGTTCATCCGCCGGCATTACCAGCCTTTTCTGCCCTGGTTTCCCCGCCACATCGAGGCCTTCGACCTGCGCGAGTACCCCCTGGTGATCAGCAGTTCGCACTGCGTGGCCAAGGGGGTGATCCCGGCGCCGGATGCCCGGCACGTCAGCTACATCCATTCCCCGATGCGTTACGCCTGGGATCAGTATTATGCCTATTTTGCCGGCGCGGGCTATTGGCGCAGAAAAATCATTCAAAGGGAAATATCCCGCCTCCGCGTCTGGGATGTCTGCAGCGCCGCCCGGGTCGATGACTTCATCGCCAATTCCGACTTCGTCCGCCAGCGCATCGAAAAGTATTACCGGCGAAAGGCAACGGTCATTCACCCGCCGGTGGATGTCGATTTTTTCCGGCCAACGGCCAAGCCGAGCCGCGATTACCTGCTGCTGGTAGCGGCCCTGGTTCCCTACAAGAACATCGGCCTGGTTATCGAAGCCTGCCGGCAGCTGGGTGAAAGGCTGGTCATCGTCGGCCGCGGCCCCGAGGAAAGAAAATTGCAGCGGGCGGCCGGGCCGGGCTGCGAATTCCACCGGGCGCTGAGCAACGAGACGCTGCGCGAGCTGTACCAGAACGCCGCGGCATTCGTCTTTGCTGGAGTGGAGGATTTCGGCATCGCCTTGGCCGAGAGCCAGGCCTGCGCCACGCCGGTCGTCGCCCTGGACCGGGGCGGAGCCCGGGACATCGTCAAGGACGGGGTCAGCGGCGTCTTGTTCGGGGAAGCGAGCGTGGCGGCCTTGAAAAAAGCCATCCAGGATTGCCGACGCCTGAACGTTGAGCCGGCGGCGGTGCGCGAGGCCAGCCTGCGCTTTTCCGCGGATCGTTTCCGCAGCCAGTTCGAACGATTCGTCAATAAAAAGAACGATGATTAGAAAAAAAAGAGAGCAGCTGGCCCGGGTGTACCTGCTAAGCGACATGCTGGCGATCGTGCTCGCTTTCTTCTCGTCGTTCTGGCTGCGTTTCCACCTCGGCCTGCTGGGCGTTCCAAAAGGAGTGCCGGTGCTCGGCGGCTATCTGATCATCATCCCGTTTTTGCTGTTCATCCAGCTGGCTTATTTTTCCTACCAGGGCTTCTACCGCTTCAAGCTGCGCCGTAACCGGCTCGACGATCTTTTCCTGGTCATCTTGAACAGCCTGATCTCGTCGATCGCGGTGCTGCTCGTTTTCAGCTATATGAAAAGCTACGGCTTCATCCGCTACGAGATTTCCCATGTTTTCCTGGCCGTCTACGCGCCGGTTTCGATCCTGTTCATTTTCATTTGCCGCCTGCTCATGTTCAGGATATTCAACCGGGTCGCTTCGGCGCGCAACGGGGTATCGCGGATCCTGATCGCCGGCCAGGGCGACCTGGCGGAAATGACCGCCGCCAACCTATCCAAGTACAAGCATTTCGGGCTGGAGATCGCCGGCTTCCTGGGCCCCGACCCCGGCGCCGATACGCTCGGGGACTGCGCAGACCTGAAACGGGTGGTGAAGGAGCACGGCATCACCGATCTTTTCATCGCCCTGCCGCTGAAGGAATACGGCACGATCATGCAGCTGATCGAGACGGGCAACAATCTGCTGCTCGACATCCGCCTGGTGCCCGACATCCTGCAGCTGGCGTCGTTGAAGGCCGGTCTGGAACACATCGAAGGGCTGCCGATCATCAACCTCGGCGACATTCCCCTCGAGGGCTGGCCGGCGCTGAGCAAACGGCTTTTTGATTTCGTGGTCAGCCTGGCCGGGTTGATTTTTTTCCTGCCGCTGCTGGCGCTAACGGCCCTGCTGTTGAAACTGGATTCCTCCGGGCCGGTTTTTCACCTGCAAACCAGGGTCGGCCTGGACGGCCGCATCTTCCGCATGATCAAGTTTCGGACCATGATCAGGAACGCCGAGAAGAAGACCGGCCCCATCTGGTCGCCCCGCAACGATCCGCGCGTGACACGGGTGGGGAAGGTGTTGCGCAAGCTGTCCATCGACGAGCTGCCCACTGGCCAAGCGCATCGAATTCGATATCTACTATATTCAGAACTGGACGTTGCAGCTCGACCTGGAGATCCTTTTCCGGACCGTACTGAAATTCCAGTTCATCGACAAGAACAATTAGCATGAAAAGCGGGCCAGCGAGCCGAAGCTTTGAAGGATTGAATATCTCGGCCGAATTCCACCCCTTCCTGACCCATTTGAGCGATCTGGCCCGGGCCAGGGACCGCATGCCCTTCATCGGCAGGGACAACGAGATCGAAGCCGTGATGGAGACCCTGCTGCGCAAGCTGAAAAAGGGGGTCATCCTGGTGGGCAAGCCGGGCGTGGGCAAAACGGCCTTGATCACCGAACTGGCCGCGCGCATCAACCGCGGCAAGGTTCCTGATTATTTGAAGGGAAAAATCATTCTCGAACTGGCTTTGAATTCATTCCTCTATTCGCGCCGGTCGAGCGATCTGTTGGCCAAGGATTTCGAAAAACTATTTTGCCAGATCAAAGCCAACCGCGAACGGGTCATCCTTTTCCTCGATGAACTGCAGCTGCAATCGGTGGTCGGCGCCGCCAAGCCCGGGAAAGGCAACCATCTCCAGGAATTGCTGAAAGCCCACATCACCTCCCGCGACCTGCCGATCATCGCCGCCGCCACTCCCGAGGACTACTACTTGTATTTCAAGAGTGATGAGCTCATCGCCGCGAATTTTTCGGCCATCCAGCTCAATGAGCCCGAGAAAAGCGAGATGCTGGAAATCCTGGCCGGGGTCAAAGCCTACTTCGAACGGTACTACGGGCTGCGCATCCCGGTTCGCCTGTTCGAGTCGATCTACACCCTGGCGCAGCGCTTCATTCCAGCCAGGGCCTTCCCCGACAAGGCGATTGAGCTTCTGGATATCTCCTGCTCCAAGGCCTCGTTGAAAAAAGTAAAGACCCTGGGCATCCATTTCGTTTACCAGAGCATCGCCGGCATTTCCAAGCTGCCGATCGGCATCGTTCAGCTGGATCCCCAGGTCCACTACCGCTGCCTGCTCGATTACCTGAAGGCGGCCTCGGTCGACCAGGCCAGCGCCCTTGAGGAAATCGCGCGGATCATCAAGCTGGCGAAGCTGGAAACGGCCGTCAACGGGACGAGGCCGCAGGGAATATTCCTGTTCCTGGGGCCGGCCGGGATCGGCAAGAGCTTCGTGGCCGCGCGCATCGCCGAATACCTTTTCGGCAGCGTGGAAAAATTGCGCCGCATCGACCTGGCCGGCTTTAAAAAAGCCGAGGACATGGAAAAATTGATCGGCGGCCCGGACATGGAAAGCTCGGGCCTGCTGATCCAGGAGATCGAAAACCACCCGTTCTCGGTCCTGCTCCTTGAAAACATCGACGAAGCGCATCCGGCGCTTCTCTATTTCCTGGGCAAGGCCCTGAGCAAGGGTGAGCTCATCGACCACCTGGGCAAAAGGCACTACTTGGCCAATATCATCGTCATCCTGAGCCTGTCCGCGATCGGCGAGGAAAAAAAGGATTCAACCATCGGTTTCGTCAGCGGCGAACCCGGTTCGGGATCGATGATCATCGCCCCGAAGATCATGAATGTCCTGGACTGGGTCGACGAGATCATCCAGTTCGCTCCCTTGCAGCGCGAGCATCTGCAGCAGATCGCCAGGATCCGTCTCGATGAAATGACCGCTGAGTTGCGCGAGCGCCACGGCTGCCGCTTCACCCTGGAGCCGGAGTTGCTGGACGCGATCGTCGCTGCGGCCGAGGCGTCCGGGCGTTACGCCCACGCCGTCGGCGAGTTCGTCGAGCGCGACATCCGCTTGCCGGTCATGGACATGATCACCCGGACCGACAAGAAATTGCATCTGCGCATCGCCATAGAAAACAAGCGGGTCAAGATCGCATCCGTCTGAGCGGGAGAATCATGCCCAAGAGACTGAAAATCGATCATCTGTTCGCGGTGAAAACTTATCCCGACGACGTCGAGATCAATTTTTCCTTTTCCAACATGGAGTTCCTGCTCCGGCCCGACGAGCTGCCCTTCACCCGGGAATCGATCCAGCTGCATGCGTTCGCCGGAGACGCCCGCGTCGGCAGCCGCCAGCTGCTGGATACCCTGAGCCGGACGGAAAAGGTTCCCGGCGAAAATATTTTCCTGTCATTGGGAACCAGCCTGGCCAACTTCATCCTCTGGTCGGTGCTGCTGAAACGCGGCGACGAGGTGCTGATCGAATTTCCCGCTTACGAGCCCATGTTCAAGGTCCCGGCCTACCTGGGGGCGAAGATCCGTTTTTTCAAGCGCGATTCGCTCGACTTTTCCCTGAGCGTGGAGGCCATCGCCTCCGTCCTGTCGGAAAAGACCCGGATGATCATCCTGACCGATTCGCACAACCCTTCCGGCAACCAGATTTCCAGGGAAGTCCTGCACTATCTCAAGGGGCTGAACCAGGAAAGAAAAATCGTTGTTTTCATCGACGAGGTATACGGCAAGTTCTACCGTGAACGGTCGCTTTTCAACGAATATCCCGAATTCGTGGTCACAAGTTCCCTTTCGAAATTCTACGGCCTGGGTTCCCTGCGCGTCGGCTGGGCTTTCGCACCGGCGCCGATCGTGGAGAAGGCCCGCGATTTCAGCGATTACCTGACGCCGGAAATTCCGTTCCCGCCGCTGTACCTGGCCCATCTCCTGCTGGAGAGCCCCATCCTGGCCGAGCTGGAACGGCGCGTGCGCCAGCGCATCAAAACCAGCCGCGGGATCATCAGCGCCTTCTTTGATCGGACCGATTTCCTCTCCTGCTACATTCCCAAGAACGGGCTGCTGTTCTTTCCGGAAGTCAAAAGCATGGTGGACGTGAAAAAATTCCATGAGCGGCTGTACACAAAATACCGCATGGTGGTCACCGAGGGCCGCTTTTTCCAGATGGCGCAGCATTTCCGCATGGCCGGAGTCTGCGCCCCCGAAACGCTTTCCCAGGGGCTGCAGCGGCTGGAGGAAGCCTTAAAAGATTCGCTGTAAGTTTTTTTGTTGCTCATTAGTTTAAATACCAAACCTCTATTGACAAATCAGATACTGATTCTTAGAATGCGTCATGGGAATGGCTTTACTCAGACCTCGGGAGGTCTCGGTCTTTTGATGCTTTGTTTTTCGTATAAGTTTTTGGAAGGAACAATTTAAATTTAGGAGGACCAAATGAGAAAGCGAAGAGTTGTTCTTTACATAAGTATAGTTTTTTTGTTTGCTTCTCTTGGATGCAGCAAGAAAGATGATTCCGTTTCTCCTACTATTACAAGCTTCAATCCCAAGAAAGGTACTATGGGTTCGCAGGTGACTGTAACTGGTACGAATTTTAACACAGAAAAATCAGGAAATACCGTCAAAATGAACAATATTATTGCTGTTGTGACGAGTGCTTCAGTGGGTGAACTCAATGTCATTGTTCCCGAGGGGGCCACGACGGGTAAAATTTCTTTAACAATCGGATCAGCAACAACTACGTCTACAGATGATTTCACAGTCACGGATTTTGAAAACAAATTTGTTGTGCGCGGTCTTCTTGTGCATTTTGACGATCGCGCCGTTTCGACCGGATATTATACCGGGCAGCTTATCAGAAATTTGAACGCCTTTGAGTCCCCACTAGGCCATACAGTTGCTGAAGAGGTGAGCCTCCAGCTTGAAGAAATGAAAAAAATTGGAGTGAACACAATCACTGTTGACATACTGACTGCTAGCGAGAGTTGGTCCGATCCATTCACATATCCCATCTGCAGTGTACACCCTGTACAAGGGTTTACTTATCCTGTTCCCGCGCAATCGGATCTCTCGAATTTGGTTGCCCTTTTTGATTTAATTCACAGCAAGCAAATAAAAATAATACTGATCCTCACGAGTACACACATGGAGGAGCAGCCTCCTTTTAACAATGCGCAATGGATCAATGCCATTTTGAACACGGTCAAAAACCATCCCGCTCTCGACTTGGTGGTATTTGGTGGGAATACTCGGTTGGTCGACAGCGACGGTGACGGAACAACGGATCAATGCGGGGGAGCTGCTGAACCGCCCCTATGGCTCGGCCCGGGAACTGTTCCGGCAAACTACGTCAAGTGGGCAATCCAAAACGGGATGGCCTTGGGCTTGCCGGCAAACAGACTTTCAGCGGAGTGTGTCGTGGGCTATTATATTATTGAGGCGGAATCGACTACGAGTCCCAACATTGCAACTGCTGGCCATTTGTGGCGTCCGCTGAAGGTCATGAAGCAAATATTTGATGAACTTGCCGTACCTGAAAACCAACGTACATATTCTGTTTCGTTTTATCAGCAGCGGAAATGCCAGAACGCCCATGGTGTCTCTTGCGTGGACGCTGATCCGGCTGCCTGGGCCGAAGAAACCTGGAAAAACGTTTTTGAAATTATTGGTAGAAAAAATTCCAGGGTAATTGCAGTGGAAATGGGACTGGAAAAGCATGATCCCAACTGGACGACTGAGCAAGCATTCGAAAGCCATATTAAATTGATAAAAAGGTACGGTGTTGAGGGCGGCTGTTTCTGGAGATGGACATTTTTTTCTGATAGCGAAAACAACGATCCAACATTGTCCACGCCTGTTAAAAAGAGAGGTTTGCCATTTGACTACTACCCGGTGAAGGATAAAATGGCACAATATTACCTTGCTAATTAAAAAAGACCTGTAATCATCCATAATGCTCCGCATTACTGGGCTGGCAATAACGAATGATCAGCATTAAATTCATTGAAACAAGGAGTTTAAAATGAAAAAAATGTTTTGGCTGCTGCTGATCGTACCATGCCTTCTGCCGGCCCAACATGACGCCTATCCGCTCACCGGCATCGACGAGAGCGGGCAATTCAGGCTGCTGGTCAATGACGGCGAGCTGGCGACCATCGCCTACACCCTGGACGCCAAGGGCAATTACCTGCGGACGTTCAAATTGACGATGGCCGGGCAGAGCGTGGACTACAAGCTCTCCATCAGCGGCGGTTCCGGCGGCGATTGGCAGGCCATGACCATCACCGCTCCCACCGAAACCATCCAGGTCGAGCGCCGGCAAGGGCAGGCGGTTTTCAAGAGCAAGGAGCAGCCCTACAGCGTCATTCTCAAGGAAAAATCGCTGCTCTACGATAATTACGGCCCGGCCCTGGAAACATTCTTTCTCCGCGCTTACGACCGGAAAGCCGGCGGCAAGCAGACCTTCAACCGCTACATCATCCCGGCCCAGTTCGTCGACATGGAACTGGAGTTCAAGAACCGCCAGCTGCGAAAAATCGGCGACCGCGAGGAGGCCTTTCTGCTGTTTGAAGCCAGCATCAGCGGCCTGGCCATCGAACTGTGGGCCGACGAGCAATTGAGGATCTGCATGGAGCACGTGCCCATCCAGCGGGCCAGTTTTGTCCGCCAGGGCTACGACGACCTGCTGGCGGCCATCAACGAGGATCCGCTGGTTTCCAAGCCGGTGTACAAGCTGGAACGCAGGACGGTGATGATCCCCATGCGCGACAACATCAAGCTGGCCACCGACCTGTACATGCCCCAGGGGGCTGAAGCGGAAAAATACCCGCTGATCCTGATCCGCACTCCCTATAAAAAGGAAATGGGGGAGATGGACGCCAATTTCTACGGCCGCCGCGGCTATGTCGTGGCCATCCAGGACTGCCGCGGCCGCTTCGCTTCCGAGGGCCGTTGGGTCCCTTTCTTCAACGAAGGCCGGGACGGGTACGATACGATCGAGTGGCTGGCGGCCCAGCCCTGGTCGAACGGCAAGGTGGGCATGGTCGGCGGTTCCTACGTCGGCTGGGTGCAGCTCTGGGCGGCGGTGGAAAAGCCGCCGCACCTGGTGACCATCATCCCCAACGTGGCGCCCCCCGATCCCTTCTACAACATCCCCTACGAATACGGCTCCTTTTTCATCTTCGGCTCCATCTGGTGGGCCGAGATCCTCGAGAGTCGGGCCACCGGCGACCTGTCCGGGCAGGCCATCAGCCGGATCAACGAGCGCCGCTTTGAGAAGATCCTCCAGCGCCTGCCGGTGGTCGAGCTCGACAAGGAGATCTTCGGCCGCATCAATCCCTACTGGCGCCAGTGGATCGAGAACAACCGCGACGGCGGATTCTGGGAGCCGGTGAACTTCATGAAAAAATTACCTGGCCTCGATCTGCCGGTATTCCTGCAATCGGGCTGGTTCGACGGCGACGGCATCGGTTCCAAGCTCAACTACGGGCAGCTGAAGCTGAGCCGCAACCCCAACCAGAAGCTGATCCTCGGGCCATGGGGGCATTCCGACCAGGCCAGCCCGCGCTACGGCGACCGAGAATTCGGCAAGGAGGCCGCGCCCGACCTGAAGATGATGTACCTCAAGTGGTTCGACCACTGGCTCAAGGGCATCGACAACAAGATCCTCGCCGAGCCGCTGGTGCGGATCTTCGCCATGTTCTCCAACCAGTGGCTGACGGGCGACACTTACCCGCTGCCGCAAACCAGGTTCAGCAAGCTCTTCCTGGGCAGCGCCAAGAGAGCCAACAGCTCGCGCGGCGACGGCATGCTCGCCTGGGAGCCGCCCGCGGCCGGCAAGGAATACGACGCCTACGTCTACGATCCCGGCGACCCGACGCCCCATCCCGACTGGTATTACAAAAGCGAGGAAGAGATCAAGAAGGACAAGAAGCTGGCCATCAATACCGACGAGGAAAAAAAGCGCATCGAGGGCTTCCACAACGGCGTGACCGACCGCCGGAGCGACATCCTCGTCTTCCAGACGCCGGCGCTGGAAAAACCCGTCACCATGGCCGGCCCGGTGTCGGCCACCCTGTATGCCGCTTCGTCAGCCCGGGACACCGACTGGTTCGTCACCATGATGGACGTCGACGAAACGGGGAAGATCTTCCCCCTGGTCCACGGCACCATCCGCGCCCGTTTTCGCCAGTCGCTGGAAAAGCCCGAATTCCTGGAAAAGGACAGGATCTATGCCTACACCATCGACATGTGGCAAACCGGCATCACTTTCCAGAAAGGCCACCGCATCAGGGTCGAGGTGGCTTCGGCGCTCTTCCCGATGTTTTCGCGCAACCTGAACACAGGCGGCCACAACGAGAAGGAAACGAAATTCGTCAAGGCGTTGCAGAAGATTTACCATTCCGCCGCCTACCCGTCGCATATCCTCCTGCCGCTGGTCGATTTGCCGGCGCAATAGGGGAGGCGAAAAAGCCGCGGCGGGGGAAAAGATTACCCGGGGGTATGCTTGATGAAGCGGCGCAGGGAGATGAAGGACGAGAATAAGCCGATGGCCGTGCCGGTGGCCAGCAGCTGCCAGAAAATTTTCTGGGGCAGCAGCCTGAAATCGATCAGCTGCTTGACGATGTTGAAGATGAACCCGGCGTAGAGCGGGAAGGCCTTGATCGTGGCCAGCAGCAGCCCGCCGGCCAGCAGCCCGCCCAGGAAGCCGAGGACGAAACCCTCGATCAGAAACGGAGTCTTGATGTACCAGTCGCTGGCGCCGACCAGGCGCAGGATGGTGATCTCGTCGCGGCGGTAGAAGATATTGATCTTGACCACGTTGAAGATGATGAAAATGGAAACGATGAGCAGGATGGCGCTCAGGAAAAGCCCGGCGAAGGTGGTGAACTTCTTGATATTGGCGATCTTCCTGGCCCAGTCCATGTTGAGCTGGACGCTTTCCACGTTCGGGGAATTCTTGATGTCGCGAACGAAAGACTCGACCTGGATCAGGTTGCGGGCGTCCGACTGGAACGTGACGTCGATGGAAGCCGGGAAGGGCGAATAATTGAATTCGGACAGGATGTACGTCAGCTCGGGAAATTCCCTGGAGAAATTCGTCTTGGCTTGATCCCGGGAGGTGAAGCCAACCTCCTTGACCAGCAGGTTGGCCTGCATGCGCTGCATGAGCGTTTCGATGGCGCCGCTGTCGCTGTTGTCCTTGATATAGAAAATCGCCTCGACATTTTCGCTCAGTTTGTCGATGTAGCGCTCAAGGTTGAAGGAGATATAGTTGAATATTCCCGGGACGAGCAGGGTGAAGGCGATGATCCCCAGGCATAGGGAATTGACTATTTTGTTCCGCAGCAAATTGGCCATGGCCTGTTTGACGGAATAAATCAAGAATCTCATGGGTTGGCCTCGACCCGCTTGTCCTGGACCAGCTGCCCCTTGTCCAGCTTGATGGTGCGCTTGGGGAACAGGCTCATCAGGTTGAGATCGTGGGTGGCGATGATGGTGGTGATGCCGTTGGCATTGATGCGCTCGAAAATCTTGATGATCTCGATCGACAGGTTCGTGTCCAGGTTGCCGGTCGGCTCGTCGGCGATCAGGATTTTCGGGTTGCCGATGATGGCCCGGGCGATAGCCACCCGCTGCTGCTCGCCGCCGGAAATGTGGCCGGTCAGGTATCTCTTGCGGTAGGTGAGGCCGACCAGGGCCAGGGCATTGTTCACTTTTTTTTCGATATCCGCCTTTCTTTCCCCGCGCACCAGCAGCGGGATGGCCACGTTTTAATGCACGGTGCGGTTCATCAGCAGCTTGAAATCCTGAAAAACGATGCCGATCTGGCGGCGCAGCCTGTAAAGCTTGTTGGCGGGAATCAGGGTGCTGTTGACCGAATCGATCAGGATCTGCCCCTTGCTGGGCTCCTCTTCCTTGTAGATCAGCTTGAGCAAGGTCGATTTGCCCGCCCCGGAAGCGCCGGTCAGAAAAACGAATTCGCCGCGGGCAATGGCCAGGTTGATGTCGCTCAGGGCTTCGTTGCGGAAATACTCCTTGGAAACGTGAAAAAACTGAATCACGTTATTCTTCGTCTTCCCCGGCGATTTTCTTGAATAGGATCCGTCCGCAGCTTTCGCAGATCAGCACGTCGTTGGAGAGAACCAGCTCGCTGAGGACCTGCGGGCGGATTTTGATGTTGCAGACGCCGCAAAAATCGGTCTGCACGAAGGAGACGACCTTGCCCGCCTTTTTGGCGAACAGGTTGTCGTAGGCTTTCAGGAGGTTGGCCGCCACCTGGCTGCGCAGCTCCTTTTTGTTTTTCGTCTCTTCGCTCAGCTTGTTCTTGTGATACTCCAGGTAGTCGTGCAGTTCCTTGATCTTCTGGTTGTACTCGGCGGCGATCTGGTTGAATTCGCGCTCGGTTTCGCGGATGACGCCCATGATCTCGTCGGCACCGACCATTTTTTCGATTATTTTTTCTTCCACCGCGGTGATGTTCGCTTCCTCGAACTTGATCTCGTTGCTGATCCCCTGGTACTCCTTGTTGGTGGTCACCTTCTTCATCTGTTCTTTGTACTTGACGATTTTTTCCTTGATGGCGGCGATGTCGCGCTCGAATTTTTTCCGCTCGTCGATGTTGGCCTGCAGTTTTTTCTTGGCGTTCTCTATCATTTCCGAGCGGGAATCCCTTTCATCCTCAAGTGCTTTGATCTGCAGCGGAATTTCCTGGATGACGGTCGCGATCTCTTTCAGTTGGTCATCCTTCTGCTGCAGCGCATATAAAATATCGAGTCCTTCTTTCAAGTCAGCTCCTTAAACGGCGCGGTTGCTGGGCCTACCAGGATTCGAACCTGGAACCAACCGGTTATGAGCCGGTAGCTCTAGCCGTTGAGCTATAGACCCGTGCCGTCCCTAAGAGTAGCAAAATTGCGCCGGCCTGTCAAGCCCGAATCCCGATTTCCGGGCAACGCTTTTCCCGCCCGGGTTGACAATTTATGTCAATTCGTTATATTAGTTAGCCAATGAAAAAAATCATCGTTATTGTCGCGTTTCTCGCCCTTTTCAGGCCTGTTTCGGCTTTTTTCCCCTATTTTTTCGGTGCCCGCTCCCTGGCGCTTGGCTATTCGTCCCTGGCATTCAACTACGACTGCAACGCCGTTTATCTGAATCCCGCCTTGCTGAATTCGCTTGCGGCGCCCCTGGGCGGCTACCAGTACGCGAGCAGTTTCCTCGACCACCAGGATTTCTCAGGCTTGCTCCAGAAAATCAGTGCCGTCAATCTGGGCGATTTCCAAAACCTGGACGCGGCAAGGAAAAATGATCTGTGGGAGCGCATGCAGGAAGTTTTTTCCCTGAAATCGGGGATCAACGGATTTCAGCTCAAGAACCCGGGCTATGCCGGCAAAGGCTATGGACTGGCCGTCGCTTTCGTCGATTCGGCCATCGTCTTTCCTTTGGACAGCGATATCCTGGCCAAACCGGTCGAGACGGTGACCAATGCCGACATCGCCGCCCTGCGGATGTGCTTCATCGGCTTCCACTACACGAGCTATTCCTTTGCCTTCTCTTTTTCACTGGCGCAGGGAGTCGCGGTTGGAGGCGCCGTCCATTACCTGAAAGGCCGGGCCGGCCAATTCGACCTGGCCATCACGGCTGTTCCGTTCCAGCCTTCCGCCGGTACCAAGGAGTACCTGCAATATGCCTGGGACGCGGCGCAGAACGATTTCAGCAAGCTTAATTTCGACCTGGGGATCAGTGCCGACCTGGGGGCCTATTTCAAGGCCGGCCTGGTGGTGCGGAACGCGGCGAATCCGCTGATCGCCACCGGGGTCTCGGAGTTGCGCTTGTCGCGGCGGATGATCGCCGGCCTGACTTTCCGCCCCGACAAACAGCTGGGAATTTCCCTGGACATCGACGTGGCCAAGAGCGACTTGTATTACAACGGCCAGAAGGTCCAGCCGGTCTCCCTGGGGGTGGAGAAGGGGTTTTCCCAGAACAAGTTTTTTCTGCGCGTTGGGATGCTCAACGACCTCGCCGCCACGTATTTCCTCGGCCGCAACGCCAAGGTGATCTACGGGGTCGGCCTGGGCTTCAATCTGGCCAGTTTCCTGGTCGATGTCGCCATGGGCTTGGACGGATCGGGGAAGGTGAAAAATCTCGCTGTTTCGGGATTCTACCTCATCCGATGAAAAAATTGACATTTGATTTTTATTTATTTACAATATAACCAATGGCAATGCGCTTAGGAGATTTCTTACTTAAGGAAAAGAAGATAACCGAGGAAAAACTCCAGCACGCGCTGGATGTGCAAAAAAAAGAGCCGGGCAAGCTGGGCAGCGTGTTCATCCGCCTGGGCTATGTCACCGAGGAGGATATCGCCCAGGTCCTCAGCAAACAGTTCGGTTATCCCTCCATCAACCTCAGCAAGTTTGAAATCGACGAAAAGGTCATCGACCTGATCAAGCCCGACATCGCCCGCAAGCACGTGGTGATCCCCATCCACCGTATCGGCTCCAACCTGACCCTAGCCATGGCCGATCCCTCCAACCTGTTCGTCCAGGAAGAGATCCGTTTTTCCACAAATTTGCGCATCCAGGCGGTAATCGCTCCCGAATCGTCGATCATCGAGGCCATCGACAAGTATTACGGTTCTTCCACCGGCATCGAGGCGCAGAAGTTCCTCGATGAGATCGAGTTGAGCGAGGATTCCATGGTGGAAGTCCTGGAAACCAAAGAAGACGATGGCAGCAGCGAAGGCGATATCGACGAGGACGCCCCGGCCATCAAGCTGGTCAACCTGATCTTCAACGATGCCATTATCAAGGGAGCCTCGGATATTCATTTCGAACCCTACGAAAAAGTTTTTCGTGTCCGCCTGCGCATCGACGGCGTGCTGCACGAGTACATGACCCCGCCCATGAACTTGAAGAACAAGGTCATATCCAGGATCAAGATCATCGCCGGCATCGACATTGCCGAGCGCCGGCTACCCCAGGACGGCCGCATCCGGACCAAGATCGATACTCCCACGATGAAGAAGATCGTCGACATGCGCGTCTCCTCCCTGCCGACCATTCATGGTGAAAAGATCGTCATCCGCATCCTCGACAAGGATCAGCTGAAGCTAGACCTGACCCAGCTCGGCTTCGAGCCGATATCGCTGCAGAAATTTGAGAAAAATATCAAGGAGCCGTGGGGCATCATCCTGGTTACGGGGCCGACGGGCTCGGGCAAGACCAACACCCTCTACTCGGCCGTGGCGCAGCTGAACAACGAGGAAGTCAACATCCTCACCGCCGAAAACCCGGTTGAGTTCAACATCATGGGCATCAATCAGGTCAACATCAAGGAGCAGATCGGGCTCACCTTCCCGGCCGCGCTGAGAACGTTCCTGCGCCAGGATCCCAACATCATCCTGGTGGGCGAGATTCGCGATTTTGAAACGGCCGACATCGCCATAAAAGCCGCTTTGACAGGCCATCTTGTGCTCTCGACCCTGCATACCAACGACGCGCCGTCAACCCTGGCCCGCCTGATCAATATGGGCATCGAGCCCTTCCTGGTGGCCAGTGCCCTGCGCCTCGTTCAGGCGCAGCGGCTCATCCGCCGCTTGTGTTCATCCTGCAAGACCATCGCCAAGATCCCGGCGCAAACCCTGATCGAGATCGGATTTTCTCCGGAGGAAGCCAAGAGCGTGCAGATCCTCGAAGCCAAGGGCTGCGACAAGTGCAACAATACCGGCTACAAGGGGCGCGTCGGCCTCTTCGAGGTCATGGAGCTCGACGAAGAGATCAGGGAAATGGTCATGATCGGGGCGTCGACCTCCGAGTTGAGGCAGAAAGCCAAGGAAAAGGGCATGCTGACGTTGCGACAGAGCGGGCTTGAAAAGATCAAACTGGGGATCACGTCCATCGAAGAAGTCTTGCGCGAGACGAGCAAGCTATGAGGAGAGTGCCATGGGATTGCCACTTCCGCAACTGTTGAAAATCATGGTCGACGAAGGGGGCACCGATCTGCACATCACCACCAACTCGCCGCCGCTGATCCGCGTCCATGGCATCCTGAAGCGCATCGAACACCCGACGCTCTCACCTGCCGAGACCAAGCAAATGATCTACAGCATTCTCAACGACAACCAGAAGTACAAATTCGAGGAGAACTGGGAGCTCGATTTTTCCTTCGGCATCAAGGGCCTGGCCCGCTTCCGCGCCAACGTCTTCATGCAGCGCGGCGCCGTCGCCGGCGCCTTCCGCCGCATTCCTTACGAGATCTGGTCGTTCGAAAAACTGGGGTTGCCGTCCATCGTGCCGACCCTGACCAACAAGGCCCGCGGCCTGATCCTGGTCACCGGGCCGACCGGCTCGGGCAAGACCACCACCCTGGCCTCGATGCTGGACAAGGTCAACAAGGAACAACCGCTGCATATCATCACCGTCGAAGACCCGATCGAGTACCTGCATTCCCACCGCAAGGCCATGGTCAACCAGCGCGAGCTGCATGCCGACACCAAGAGCTTCGCCGCGGCGCTGCGCTCGGTCCTGCGCGAGGACCCCGACGTGGTGCTGATCGGCGAAATGCGCGACCTGGAGACCATCCAGGCGGCGATCACCATCGCCGAGACCGGGCACTTGACGTTCGCCACCCTGCACACCAATTCGGCCGCCCAGACCATCAACCGCATCATCGACGTCTTTCCGACCCATCAGCAGGATCAGATCCGGACCCAGCTGTCGATGAACCTGGAAGGCATCGTCTGCCAGGCCCTGCTGCCCAAGGCCGACGGCCGCGGCCGCAGCCTGGCGGTGGAGGTGCTGATCCCCACCCCGGCCATCCGCCACCTGATCCGCGACAACAAGATCCACCAGATCTATTCCTCCATGCAGATGGGGCAGGAAAAATACGGCATGATCACCTTCAACCAGTCGCTGGCCAGCCTGTATTTCAAGCGCGACATTTCCCTGGAGATGGCCATGAGCGTTTCCCATAACCAGGAGGAATTGCAGGAGCTGATCAACCGCGGTCCCTCCGTGCTGTCGAGTCAATTCAAAAACAGCCCAGCCGCCCCGGCAGCGGGCGGCAATAAAACCAATTAAGGTCACAGGGAGAGAACATGCCAATTTACAAATACAGAGGCAAAAACAAGGTCGGCAACATCATCGAGGGCGAGCGCAGCGGCCGCAACCAGAACGAAGTCGCCGTCGCCCTGGAAAAGGAACAGATCCAGGTATTGAGCGTCGAAAGAAAAAAACTGAAGTTCAACATCCCTTTGATCGGGGGGAGTAAAAGGGTTTCGCTCAGGACCATCGCCGTATTCAACCGCCAGCTCTCGGTCATGTTCAATGCCGGCCTGCCGATCACCCAGGCCCTGGCCATTCTCGGCCAGCAGCAGAAAAACAAGTACTTCCAATCGGTGCTGATCGAAGTACGCAAGGACGTCGAAGGCGGAGCCAACCTTTCCAACGCCATGAAGAAACACCCCAAGGTGTTCAACGAACTGTACACCAGCATGGTGCAGGCCGGCGAAGCGTCGGGCAACCTGGACACCATCCTGCTGCGCCTCTCGCAGTACATCGAAAACATCACCAAGCTGGTCGGCAAGGTCAAGGCGGCCATGGCCTACCCGATCGGCGTGCTGCTCATCGCCTTCTCCCTGACCGCGGTCATCCTCTGGAAGGTCGTTCCGGTCTTCGCCGACATGTTCAGCCAATTGGGAGCCGAGCTGCCCCTGCCCACGCAGATCGTCATCGGCGCCTCCGATTTCCTCAAATCCAATTTCTTTCTTCTGGCCATCGGCATTGCCGGGCTGATTTTTGCTTATCGTTCCTACTATGCCACTTTCAAGGGTCGGCGCGTCATCGACCGGATCAAGCTGCGCGTCTGGGTGCTGGGCGAGCTCCTGGTCAAGCTGTCGGTCGCCCGGGTGACGCGCACACTCGCCACCCTGCTGACCTCGGGAGTCGAGATCATCGAGAGCATGACCATCACCGCCAAGACGTCGGGCAACGCCATCATCGAGGACGCGGTGATGAAAAGCCGGGCCCTGGTTCAGGAAGGAAAGCCCCTCTGGGAGTCGTGGGAGGAAACCAAGCAGTTCCCCTACATGGTCACGCAGATGGTCTCGGTCGGCGAGCAGACCGGATCCCTGTCCACCATGCTCGGCAAAATAGCCGATTTTTACGATGAAGAGGTCGATCAAGCCGTTTCGGCCCTGATATCGCTGATGGAACCGATCATGATCCTGTTCCTGGGCGGATTGGTCGGCAGCATCATCATCGCCATGTACCTGCCATTGTTCGACATCATCGGCAAAGTGGGTTAAACAAACGCAAGTTGATCGCCATCGAAGATCAGAAACTCAGGAAGAAACTGGTATTCCTGAATTCAATCCGCATCGCGATTTTCCTTACCCTGACCCTGGTTTCGGTCATCATCTGGGTGTTTTTCAACATCCATTTCGCCATCCTGCCGGTGATCATCACCCAGCTGGCCGCCATCGCCGTCAGCATCCTGTTCTTCCCCCTGGCCAGCCTGCTCCACTTCCGCCCGCTGCTGTACCTGCAGCTGATCTTCGACATCCTGATGATCACGCTGCTGGTGTATCTTTCGGGCGGCATCATCAGCCCGTTCTATTTTTTGTACATCCTGCCCATCATCGTCGCCTCCATTTTCCTGGCCCGGCGCGATACCGTCATTGTGGCCACTTTTTCGTTCATCTCGTTCGGGATCCTCTCGGACCTTTTGTACCTGGGCGTCGTTCCCTACTATCCGAGCATCGAGGTCGCCGAAGTGTCGCTGGGGACGTTCATCTACAACCTGCTGATGAGCTTCATCGCCTTCGCCGCCTTCAGCATCATGTCTTCCTATTACTTCGAGCGCATGCGCAAGACGGGCGACCAGCTGAAAAACATCCAGGAAAACCTGCAGGACATGATCCTGCTGAACAACTCGGTCCTGGAGAGAATGGAAAACGGCTTCATTACCGCCGACATGGAAGGAAGGATCGTTTCCTACAACGCCAAGGCCGCCCTTTTCCTGCGCCTGAAGAAGGCGGATAATATTTTTGAGCTCCTGCTGGCCAAGAACGAACTGGACAAGATCAAAAAAGCCTGGACGGAAAACGCCCCGTACTACTTTGAAAAAAAACTGCCCGAATTAGAACTGGGGATCACGGTATCCTCGCTGAAAAAAATTTCGACCTTTGAAAACCTGTTGGTCTTTCTGATCACCGATCTGAGCGCCATCAAGAAAATCGAGAAACAGCTGCAAGAGAAGGAGCACCTGGCCCTGATCGGCGGCATGGCGGCGGGCATCGCCCATGAAATCCGCAATCCACTGGCCTCGATTTCGGGGTCGGTGCAGTTCCTGCAGAAGGAGCTCTCGTTGAACAGCGAATGCCGGAGCCTGTTGGACATCATCATCAGCGAATCGGCGCGGCTGTCCGCCTTCATCGACGAGTTCCTCAACTTTTCCAAGCAGGCGCCCCTGGAGATCATCGATTTCGACCTGGCGCCGCTCCTGGACGAGGTCGTGGAAATGCTTTCCCTGAACCTGCGCGATGTGCGTTTCTTGAAAAAATACAACC
Organism: Candidatus Aminicenantes bacterium; assembly: GCA_026393795.1. NCBI lineage: Bacteria > Candidatus Aminicenantota > Candidatus Aminicenantota bacterium. Next base: position 23,144 of record JAPKZL010000291.1, read on the forward strand.
GCGGCCACTGGATCACCGCCGATGTCAAGAAGATCCGCCAGCTGGTCTGGAACCTGCTGAACAACGCGGTCAAAGCCATGAACGAAAAAGGGGAGATCGAGATCAATTTGTTTCGCGAACGCGAGGCGGTCACCCTGTCCATCAAGGACTACGGCATCGGCATGGACCGCGCTGAAATGCAGAAAATATTCACGCCCTTCTATTCCAACTTCGCTTTCGGCATCGGGCTGGGCATGCCCATCGTCAAGCAGATCGTGGAAGAGCACGGATTCAAGATGGAGATAAAATCGGCAAAAAAACTCGGCACCGAGGTTGTAATATGCTTCAGCAAGCCATCCACATTCTGATCGTCGACGACGACCGCAACTTGCGCAAGATGCTCGCCTTCGTCCTGGCCAAGGAAGGCTACCAGGTGGAAGAAGCGGCGAACGGGGTCGATGCCCTGAAAAAACTGAAGGGGAGAAATTTCGACCTGGTCATCTCCGACATCCGCATGCCCGATCTCAACGGCATTGAGCTGCTCAAGAAGATCAAGACCCATGACCCGGAAATCCCGGTGATCATGATCACCGCTTACGCCACCACCAATGACGCCATCGAGGCCATGAAGCTGGGCGCCGAAGACTACATCATGAAGCCCTTCAGCTTGGAAGAGCTGAAAATCATCATCAACAAATCGCTGCACAAGAAAAATATCGAGCGCGAAAACGTCGAGCTGAAGGAAAAGCTCTCCGACAAGGAAAAATTCGAGAATATCGTCGGCGCCGATCCCAAGATGCGCAAGATCTTCGAGCTGATCGACACCATCGCCCAGACCGATTCCACCATCCTGATCAGCGGCGAAAGCGGAACAGGCAAGGAACTGATCGCCCGGGCCATCCACGGAAAATCCAGCCGCAGCGGCCAGAAGTTTGTTTCCATCAACTGCGGAGCCCTGCCCGAAAACCTGCTGGAAAGCGAGCTGTTCGGCCATAAGAAGGGTTCGTTCACCGACGCTTACCAGGACAAGGAAGGGCTTTTTGAAACCGCCAATCACGGGACCCTCTTCCTGGACGAGATTTCGGAAATGTCGCAGAAGATGCAGGTCAAAGTCTTGCGGGCCATCCAGGAAAAGGTCATCCGCCGCGTGGGCGGCAACCAGGAAATCCTGGTGGACGTGCGCATCATCACGGCCACCAACCGCGACCTGGTGGAGAGGATTGAAAAAGGGGAGTTTCGCTCCGACCTCTATTACCGCTTGAACGTCATTTCCATCAAGGTGCCGCCGCTGCGGGAAAGGAAAGATGATATTCCGATATTGATGCAGTATTTTCTGCTGCGCTACAACAAAAAGTTCGCCAAGAACATCGTCGGTTTTGAAAAAAAAGTCCTGGAATGTTTTCAAAACTACAACTGGCCGGGAAACGTGCGCGAATTGGAAAATTTCATCGAACGCGGCATCGCCCTGGAAAAAGGATCAATCATCAGCGCCGGTTCCCTGCCCGCCGAAGTCATTTTCAACCTGGAAACGGGGCCGACCAAGGAAGCCGGCTGGCAGGACATGCTCGATGCCGGGGAATTCAATTTCTCCCAGTACATCGACTCCGTCAGCAAGAGCATCATCGTCAGGGCTCTGGCGATGAACCACGGCAACATCAAGAAGACCGCTGCCACGCTCCAGGTCAATTACCGCTCTTTACGTTACCTGATCGATAAATTCAACCTGAAATTCCATTCCTGATCCGGCGGCGAGTCCGCCGCTCCGCGGCCGGTCAGGGGCGGGAAAAATAATCTCCCAGCCAGCGCGCCCATGAACGCCGGTGGGGCCTGGCCGCCCAGCGCCGCAAAACGAGGCAGGCCGCGATCCCGGCGAGGCTGCCGAGAACGTCGACAAGCCAGTCTTTCAGCGAGCAGAAACGCCCGGGAACAAACGCCTGGTGCAGTTCGTCCAGAAGGGCCAGCACCAGCAGGGCGGCAAGCCCCGTCGCCCATGCTCGCGGTTGGTCCGGATCGCTGAACACCTGAATGAAAAAGAAAGCCAGGAGCGCGTACTCGAACAAGTGGGGGATGATGTCGGGGACGGACGTGGGCAGCGCGCTGGCCGGCAGGGAAGAGAGGGCGAAGATACCCAGGTAGATGAGAAACGAAATCAAGCCGGCGGCATCTTTCCTGCGCCAGGCACGCATGCTTTCGGGCGCTCAGAGCAGGTGCATGATCCAGCTGAAGACGACGACGCCGCCGGCCATGTACAAAAAAAGCTTCAGGGCGTACGTGCCGATGCGGCGGGAATCGTTGTGCTTGATGAAAGCCAAAACGACGGAAACGATGGCCGCGAATATCAGCATGGAGAGAATATGGCTATGGAAAATCACTGTTTTCTCCCTTTGGCCAGGTCAAAGGCGTTCAGGGCCACGAGGTAATTGAGAAGCCCGGCGCAGGCGAGATAGGCGGTGCCGTAATGGAAGGTGACCGACGTGATGTCTCCGGCCGCCCAGTGATTCAGGCTGATCAGGATGTAGAACAGGCCGTTGCCCAGATCGCCGAGAAAGCCCAGCAGCAGCAGGGGATGCAGGACCGAGGTGTCGTAGAATTTTCCATTCATCAGCACGCCCATGGCCAGCAACGCCAGAATGCCGCAAAAAAAGACGACGGCCTTGGCGGTTTTCTTCTGCAGCAGGTGACCGAGTCCCGGCACCAGCCAGGATAATATAAAAATCAGGTAGGGATTCATGGATTGCAGTATAGCGCAGATCGCACGGAAAAACAAGATGGTAGGGGTTCAATATGATATCAAAAAATCTCGTATTGAACCCCTGCCATGGACAATGTAGGGGTTCAATATAGTCACAATATGGTTTCAGCAAGCTTAGTGATCTGCTGAAACCATATAGTGTGACTATACTAACACTAGATGTTTTTGGCGACTTTCTGAATGGCCAAAAACATAGTGTTAGTATGATCTCAATGGGTCTTGTATTGAACCCCTACCGATTGCCTCTTTATCCCAGACCCTTTATAGGTTATAATAGGGCCAAAAAATGAAAAAGATCCTGATCGTCGATGACGAAAAAAACATCCAGGTGTCGCTGGCCTCGGTGCTGGAGGATGAGGGCTACCAGGTCTATATCGCCAACGACGGCCAGGAGGGGATCGAGAAGTTCGTCAACATCAAGCCGGATGCGATCTTCCTCGACATCTGGCTGCCGGGAATGGACGGCCTGGAAGTGATCAAGCACATCCTGGCGATCGACCCGCTGCAGATTATCATCATGATCTCGGGTCATGGCTCGGTTTCGGCCGCCGTATCGGCGCTCAAGGCCGGTGCCTATGATTACATGGAAAAACCGCTCAGCCTGGACAAGGTGATTTTCGTGCTGCAGCGCGGGCTGGAGTTCCGCCGGGTCCGGGACGAAAACCTGAAACTGAAGACCATCCTCAACCAGGAGGATGAGCTGGCCGGCAACGACGAAAAAAAGAAACTGCTGCGCGAAAGCACCGCCACCATCGAGTTTGACAGCGGCGACACGCAGTATTTTCACAAGCAGAAATCGGTGGCCATGAGCAACATCATCTACGGCATCGGCCTCCATTCGGGGGAGAAGACCGGCATGGTCATCAAGCCGCTGCCGGCCAACAAGGGGATCCGTTTCGAGAACATTTCCAAACCCGGATACATCCCGGCCCGCATCGAGTACCTCAACAACAGCGGCTATGCCACCTCGATCAAGAAAGACGACCTGGAGGCGCGGACCATCGAGCATTTCATGGCCGTGCTGCACGCGTTCCAGATCAGCAACCTGGCCAT
>JAPKZL010000292.1 GCA_026393795.1 Candidatus Aminicenantes bacterium
CCCGGCCGCAGAACGCGGAAGGACTCGCCGATGACCCGGCGCAGGTAGTCGGGCTCGAAATGCTCGATGACTTGGGAGGAAAAAATCCCGTCCAGGGACGCCGCGGGGCGGTTTTTCAGAAAAGCCAGGGCATCCTCTTTGTGGCATTCCAGCCCTTTTTCTCCGGCTATTTCGAGCATGGAATCGGACAGATCGATGCCCACTCCCTTGTGCCCGGCGGCGGCGAGCAACTCCAGAAATTCGCCGCGGCCGCAGCCGATGTCGAGTATCTCGCGGCGTCCGGCGAACAGGGGCAGGTATTTTCGCAGCCGCTGTTCGATGCTCTCGCGGCTGCCGCGGAAGCGCTGCTCGAAATCGGCGTACTGCAGCGGCGACAGCTGCTCCTTGACGGCGCGGATCTCGCCGGCGGCCAGGAAGCCCTGGCTCGTCGCGGCGGTCCTGTCGTTGAGCGCATCGAGCAGGCGGTCCAGCCGGTTTTCCAGCTGGGCGAAATGGACGAGCAGGGTTTTCAGGTTGGAATACTCCGCCTCGAGCTTTTCGATTTTCCATTGCAGCGACTTGAAAACCGTGGTCGAATGGTTGTTGGCATAGGCGTCCCACTCCTTGTCCTGGGCGGTGATGTAGGCTCCCAGGCAGGCATGGAGCTGCTGCAGCTTGGCGCGGATCTCAGGGCGTTTTTTCCTGACCAGGCCCAGCGTTTCGATGGCGCCGGCCAGCTCGTCCAGGCTTGTTTTCAGCTCATTCTGGCGGTGCTTGCGCTGTTCGACGAGTTCTTCAATTACCCTTCTCATCCTTGGGTTTTTTTTCCTCTTCCGCTTCCGTTCCCTTGACGGCGTTCTTGAAATTCTTGATGCCCTGTCCCAGCCCCTTGCCCAGTTCGGGGAGTTTCTTGCCGCCGAAGAGCAGGGCGATGACGACGATAATCAGCAGTATTTCCCAGATGCCAAGACTTCCAAACATGGTGGTCTCCTTTGCCTGCATTATATGTGTTAACGCCGCTCCCGTCAAGCAAGAACGGACCGCATGAAGGATTAAAAAATAAACAGATTGTAGGGGTTCAATACAAGATCAATTGAGCTCATATTGAACCCCTAAAGGAGGACACGATGAGCGAAGTGAATCCGGAGGCGCGGCGCATTCCCTATTTCAAGAATGACCCGCTGATCGTGCTGCTGTTGGGATTTGTCACCTGCGGCCTCTACCTGATCTACTGGAACATCAAGATGGCCGAAGTGATCAACGCCGTGGTCGAAAGGGAGGTGATCAGCCCGCTGATCGCCATCTTTTCCGGCTGCTGTTTCCCGGTCAACCTGTATTTCTATTACCTGGTCGGCCAGAACCTGGAAGTGATCGGCCGCAAGGTGAACAATCCCACCCTGCAGGACCAGTCGGTGTTGCTGATCGTGCTGGGTTTCTTCGCCCCCATGGTGTCGGCCATGATCATCCAAGGTGAAATTAACAAGCTTTATAACTGAGAGCCGGAACAGTTTTTATTGGCCGCGGCTCCTGGCGCTGGCCCTGCTGGCCGGGAGCCTGCTGTTGCCATTTTTGGCTTTCGACTGGATCACATCGCCGCAATCGCCGGTCCTGTGCCCGCTGCGGGCCGTGACCGGTATTCCCTGCCCCTCCTGCGGCCTGACCCGCGCCCTGGCCCACTTGGAGCATGGCCACCTGGCCGAGGCCATTAAATTCCATCCTTTTTCGCCCCTCCTCTTCCTTTTGGCGCTGGTCCTCATCATCCTGTTGATCCTGGAGATCTCGACCCATCAGGCGATCATCGCCAACCCGCTGAAAAGCAGGCGCGGCATCTATGTGCTGCTGGCCGCGGTCGTCGTTTTCCAGATCGGGCGTACGGTCATTTTCTTCCTCAACGGCGGCTGGGCCATATTCTGGCACGAGAACCTGGTCGCCCGTTTGCTGGCATTGGGGCAAGCGCTTTTTTATTGACTTTTTGCCGGATTTCGGGTATCTATTTCTAATAGAATCAACAGGAGGCAAATATGAATCTAGTTGAAAGAGCGAAAAACATTCTGCTGACCCCGGCCAAGGAATGGGCCGTAATCAAGGGCGAACAGCTGACCATTGTTGACATGTTCACCAAGTACGCCATGCTTTTGGCCGCCATCCCCGCCGTCGCCGGTTTCATCGGTTACAGCCTGATCGGCGTTTCCTACGGTTTCGGGACTTTTCGGGTTCCCATCGGCACGGCGCTGGTATGGGCGATCCTGCAATATATCCTCTCGCTTGCCGGCGTATTCCTGATCGCCTTTATCATGGATGCCCTGGCGCCCACCTTCGGCTGCAGCAAGAATCTGGTCGCCGCCGTCAAGATCGTGGTCTTTTCCTATACCGCGGCCTGGGTGGCGGGAATTCTCAACATTATTCCCTCCCTGGGCATTCTGGTCGGCATCGCCAGCATTTATTCGCTGTACCTGATGTACATGGGTCTGCAGATAGTCAAGGATGTTCCCAAGGACAAGATGGTCGGCTATTTTGTGGTGACCATCATCGCCGCCGTGGTGGTTTTCGTGGTCATCGGCATCGTCGTCGGCGCCGTGGCTTTCGGCAGCATGTCCACGCTGGGCGGGTTCCGGACTATGTAAAACCCGGTCATCCGCTCCGTTTTTATTTTCGCGGCGGCGGATGAACCGTTTTTGCCAGTTCGCTATCGATTGATTGATTTTCCCATCCGGGCCGGCTCCGCGCCGGCCCGGATTTTTCTCACATTTCCCTTTAACCAACATAAAAAATCAACGCCGGCGGATTCCCCATTCGTATTGACCCGGCCGGGCTTTTCTGTTAAGAAGGATGGATGACAGTCGAACAATTCCTGCCTTCCCTGCATGAAGGCGACGCGGTGGGCAATTCGGCCCTGGCGTTGCATCGCTTCCTGCTCGCGCGCGGCATTGAAAGCCGGATCGTCGCCATCAACTGCGACATTGGCGTCAGGGACCAGGCGGTGCTGTTCAGCGATTACCGGCTCGATCCCGCCTCGCTCAAGATCCTGCGTTTCGCCATCCCGTCGCCGCTGACCGATTTTTTCCTGGGCCTGAAGGGCAAGAAGGCGCTGATCTACCACAACATCACCCCCAGCCGTTTTTTCGTCGGTTATTCCGATCCGTTGGTGCGCATCACCGCCGCCGGCCGCGAGCAATTGCGCCAGCTCACTTTTTGTTTCGATCTGGCCATCGGCGATTCGACCTACAACGCCGACGAGCTGCGCGAACTGGGTTTCGCCAACGTTCGGGTGTTCCCCCTGCTGGTCGACCTCCGGGATTACGACCGGCCGCACAGCCAGGCGTACCTGTCCTTGCTCCAAAACGAGAGGAAGAATATCGTTTTCGCCGGCCGTTTTTCCCCGAACAAGAAGATCGAGGACCTGATCAAGGTGGTTTTTTTCTATAAAAAATACATCTCCCCGGCCGTGCGCCTGATCGTGGTCGGCAACGTCAACACCCTGCCCAAGTATTTCCTGGCCGTCCAGGACCTGGCGGCGCGCTTCTACCTGACCGCCGAAGACGTCCTGTTCACCGGCCACCTGCCCGCGGACGAGTTTCTCGCCGCCTACAGGCTGGCCGATGTTTTTCTCTCCATGAGCGAGCACGAGGGCTT
>JAPKZL010000293.1 GCA_026393795.1 Candidatus Aminicenantes bacterium
ACGAATCCAGAGCCGGCAGCAAACCAACGGCTATGATGTCGATTACGAGGGTACGCTTGCCCAGGATGGGCGCAGTATCCAGGGGACCCTCACGGTTTTAGGCCCCGGTGGTATCTATGACTGGAAGGCTACGATAGAATCCGCCGCTGCGTCCCCCCCGGCAGATAACATTAACATACCGCCTGATCAAGCGCTCCTGGGCAGGGTTTGGCGCGTCACGGAATACGGAGGTTGGACGGCCACTTGGACGCGGCGCGGCGGTAGCTCCGTTTTCGATGGCGTTTGGTTCAACGGCAGCCAAAAAGTGACCGGTGTGCTTGCGATGGCGGTTCAGGGCCGCGTGGTACGAATCCAGAGCCGGCAGCAAACCAACGGCTATGATGTCGATTACGAGGGTACGCTTGCCCAGGATGGGCGCAGTATCCAGGGGACCCTCACGGTTTTAGGCCCCGGTGGTATCTATGACTGGAAGGCTACGATAGAATCTTTTTCGGACCTGATCATTTTGACCAACCATATGGCGAGAAGAAGCAAAATTATTATCAGGACGATCATTGCCGCGAAAGAGACCTTGGCGAGGAGGGAGGAATCCTTCCTGGAGCCTGACTTTGTGTGGAACGGTTGGCGGCTTAAAAGGTCATTGATGCCAGGTCTTTCATTTTAACATCTGGTCTGATATGATGATCTCATGTCAAGGCCGCTGCGTACTGGCGCCCTTTTTTTTCTTGCCTGCCTGGCCGCAGCCTGCGCCTCCTCGGTGTGGGCCGGCCAGGAGGGGGCCCGCAACCGCAGTTTCGTTCATCCCCAGGCCAGGATCCAGGATTATCCCGAGATGTTCAAGGCTGAATTTGAAAAAAAGGGCGTCCTGACCGCCGCAGAGGCGATTGACCGGGCCGTAGAGATATTCCGTAAACGCGGGGTCGGCCGCCTGTGCATCTGTGAGGTCACCTGGATCGCCGGGGCCGTTAGCGGCTATCTGGTCGACGCCCAGGGCGATCTCAGCTTTGAGGGCGGGCACTATTCGCTTTTCCGCTTGGGCATCACCGACAGCCCCCAGGGCACCGGCTACGCCGGATTTCCCGGGAGCGCCGGCGCGGAGTTCGTCTTCATTGCCAAAGGACGGAGCGCCGACGGCCGGCCGTTATGGCTGCCGCCCCCAGGCCCCGATACCGTGTTTACCCCGAACATGGATGTCAGCGAAGGGATGCTGGCCTATGAATACCTTCTCCAGCGCGAGCGCTTTGAAACGCTGACAGATCGTTATCCCCCCTGCCCCCCGGCTCCCGATCGTCCGTCCCCTGTTCTGCCCTGCGCTGGCAACCAAGCCATGCCATGATCTGATACATAAAAGGATACGATCTGTCCTATAAAAAGGACAATTTCAGCTGAAAAAGTTGGCAACAACCTTGCATGATAATGGCGGAGGCATAAAATGAAACGAATACTATTAATCGCATCAATAATCGGGTTATTCATGGTCACTAGCTTGGGTCTTCAGGCCTATCATAGGAGAAATGGCCAGCCATGGCACACCCGTGGCGGAATTGGTTTTACCCTGCACAGGAATTTCCCATTGTTTAATCACCACAACTATCGCTATGGCCAATACCAAAATCACCCAGGGCGGCAGATCGCCAGTGAAATTCGCAGAAATGAAAAACGCATCTGGAAATTGGAAAAGAAAATAAATAGACTCGAACGCTGCGGAGGCAGCTATAGAAAAATCAGCGAACTGGAACAAGAGATCAATTGGTTGGAAAGACGCAACGATTACCTGCGCAGCCAACTCTATTAGTTATTCCCGGCAGTGACCCCGGAAGCATATTCAGGGGGCAGGCTCTGCGTTGTTGTTCGTCTCTCAGAATTCGTCAACGTAGCAGATTTTGCCGTTGGGGAGGTAGCTGTTTGTGTGCGTTCTGACGATTTCGTCGTAGATGCCCTGCGCCTGGGGGGAAGAGTGCAGGTAGGCGCAGACGATGGTATTGTTGTGGCTTACCATGAAGTGCAGGCAGGGGTGCCCGATCTCGCCCACCAGCAGGTCGGCGATTGGATCTCCGGGCTTGACCGTCTGCCCCTCGGCAACCAACACGGCGTTTCTCTGGGCGGTCTTGATATCCGCATTGGTGGTGCCCGGTTCGATAATGAAGCTCACGGTCCACTCGGAATTAACGTATACGGTGACGGTCAGGATGAGTTGCCCGGGAGGGTGCGAGTAAGGATTTTCGCTCATGGCGATCCCTTTGACCACGCCGATCGTCGGCGAGATGATGCGTGTGCTGGCCAGGCTTTCATCGATAACCAGATCGATGCCGTTGTGCGGCTCGGTGCCGCTCCAGTTGGGGATGCCGAATGCGGCCAGGTAGACGATGTCGTTGGGTTGGGCAATGGGAAAGCCGAGCGGGGCGAACGTGTATTCAGTGGGTTCTTCAGTGGAATCGTTTTCGGTGGGATTAGGCTTGGACGAATGGCAAGCGGCCAGGGATATAACCAGGAAGAGAAAAATGCCCACTGCCAGGAAGCGCAGCCAATTGAGATTTTTCGTCGTTTTCATTTTTGCATGCCTAGATGAATTATGCATGATTTCTCTCTTTTTGGAAAGAAGGGACTGATATTGGTGCCAGGTCTTTCATTGTAACAATTGCCCCGATATGACGATCTCATGTTAAGGCCGCTGCGCATCCAATTGACGGTCTCTTGAATAGGCGCTTTAGCGCCGGGGTTTAAAAAATAATGCGGGTGGTTTATAATACTCCGGGGGGATAAAGCGGAGCCATGTTTGAACCATCGTTCAAAAACAGCGACGACGTGCTTTGGCAAGATGCCGGTTGCACCCTAGGCTTTGCTTCCAGCGAGCCATCATGGAGTTGAACCGATGATCCGCTGCCAGATTTGCGGAGCCGTCATCAAGGACGATATGAAATTCTGTGTCACGTGTACCATAAACCGCGCTCATTCCCAGGCGATTAAAAAAAATCCCTATATGAATTTCGGCAAGGGGAATAACCCCGACGTCGTTGTTTGCTTTGTCTGCGGTGAACGGCTGGGACCGAGCGTCAAAAAATGTGAAAAATGCGGGACGCTCAAGCAAGATTATTCCATGGTATTAAAATGGTATAAAAAATCAGCCAAAGACGGCGACGATTGCGCCCAGGAACGATTGGGAGATATGTATTTAAAGGGAATCGGGACCGATCGGGATTACAAAAAAGCATTCGAATGGTATCTCAAATCGGCCGAACAGGGCAACGATAGCAGCAAAACCCAATTGGGAACCATGTATGAACAGGGCTTGGCAGTCGATCAGGATTACCAGAAGGCCCTTGCCCTGTACCGCGAATCGGCTGAAGCGGGCAATGCTCTTGGACAAGCCCGATTGGGCGACATGTATTACCGGGGAATCGGGACGGAAAGGGATTACGAAAAAGCGTTCGATTGTTTCCAGGCGTCGGCGATCCAGGGCAATCATCACAGCCAGGCCAGATTGGGAGACATGTATTGGCTCGGTTCGGGAGTCAAGGCGGATAAACGGAAGGCTTTGAAATTGTATCGGGAATCAGCACAACAGGGGAACGGTCATAGTCAGGCGCAATTGGCAGGCATGTATTTACATGGAGTGGCCGTCGATCGGGATTACCAAGAGGCGCTGGCATGGTATCAGAAATCAGTTGAGCAGGACAACGATGTGGCTCAAGCCAATTTGGGATACATGTATGAGAAGGGTCTGGGCGTGGACAAAGATTTCCGGAAAGCGCTGGAATTGTATGAAAAATCAGCCGCCCAAAACAATGCTCTTGGGCAAGCCAGATTGGGAGATATGTATCTGAATGGATTGGGTGTTGGACAGGATCCTCAAAAAGCATTCAACTGTTTCCAGAAATCGGCTGAACAAGGCCATGCCCCGGCTCAACTCCGGTTGGGAACCCTGTACTGCGATGGAAACGGAGTCGAGCAGGATTTGAAGAATGGATTCGCCTGGGTTCAGAAATCGGCGGAACAAGGCAACGCCAAGGCCCAACTCCTGTTAGGGGGGATGTACAAGGACGGAAAGGGGGTTGCGCAGGACAATAAGAAAGCGTTTGCCTGGATTCAGAAGTCGGCCAGGCAAGGAAATATCATTGCCCAAAACGATCTGGGTTATTTGTATGAGCAGGGATGGGGCGTAGAGCGTGATTTTCAGAAAGCGCGCGAGTGGTATCTCCAAGCGGCCGAAAAGGGTCTCGATGCGGCGCAAGTATGTTTGGGCCATATTTATCAAAAAGGTCTTGGCGTCGAGGAAAATATAAATGAGGCAAAAAAGTGGTATGTCAAAGCAGCTGAAAAAGGCAATGAAAAAGCGCAAGCTGAATTATTAAAAATAAAACAAGAGGCGGATCCAAAAGAGAGATTAAAGAACAAAATAATAGCCGCGTCTGCAGGCGATGCCAAGGCCATGGCCGCAGTCGCGGATATGTATCTGGATGGAATCGGAGCTGAAAAAAGCGAAGCAAACGCCCTGGAATGGTTCAAAAAAGCCCTTCACTATGGGAATGAATCCGCGCGCACCAAGCTGCAGCGCGTCCAGCAGTCGATCGATGCCCAGCGCGAAGCAGAGAATAAAATCCCTGAAAGCACGGGCCAAATGGCTGTTCCGGTCCAAAGCGCGTCTGAAAAGAAGCCGCCTGCCGCCAGGACCTTGTTTTTTCCATTTTCCATAATTGGGATAATCGCTTTAGCGCTGCTAATCATTTTTCTTATTTACACTAAAAAAACGGGGAGCTCAGATCATGAAAGCCCGGCGCTGGTCCTGGAAATCGCTGACCCCCCCCAGCACAAAACCGAACTGGCCGTCCCGGCCATTCTGGAGACCCGCTTCGAAACTTTCGCGGAAATGAAGAAGAATAGATCCGCCCTGAATCAAAACGATAAAAAATCCTTGAAAATTGCCGAAGCGGACCATGCCGCCGTGAAGATCGAGCCGGTTGCGGCCGCATTGCGGCGGGAGTACAAGTCTCTGAACGAGCAGGAAATTTCCGACATGCTGGGCGGCAAGAATATGTTTGATGCCGAAAAGAATCCCGCCGGGAATTTCAGGCATGAGTATGAGATAAAAAACGCGGCGGGATTGCGCGTGGTTCTTGACCGCGCCACGCGGCTTGCCTGGATGAGGCAGCAGCATCCGGTCAAAATGAACCTGGAAAAAACCAAAGAGTGGATCGGATCCCTGAATCGTCTCGGTTACGGCGGCATCAGCGACTGGCGCCTGCCGACGGTCGAGGAGGCGGCATCCCTTTTGGAAAACAACCCGGATGACGGAAAAACATTCTTGAATGCCATTTTTGGCGAAGACATCCAATCGATTTGGACCGGAGACAGCTTCACGGAATCCTTGTCCTGGATCATTGACTTCCAAGATGGCTTGGTCAATCATGCAAAAAACAAGAACCGTCTGCCGGCATTGATGGTCAGCTCCAACCAGGAAATTTTGAAACCAAGCTCGGGAGGATCTGAGAAATGAAAAAAGGTTACCTGCAATATTTTGCTTTGAGCCTCGTTTTCCTGTGTGCCGCGATCGTGTTTTACACTCAAAGCGGAGTGTCTTTGGGAAAATTCCTTTTGTTTTTTGCCTGTGGCGTAGCTTCGGGAGTCAACCTGATCCAAGGAATCGTCAGTTGGCGGAAAACTAGGAACTAAAAAGAAGCATTGGGGTATCGACTCATAATGAAAGACCTGGCATAAAAAAACCATATGGAGGAAAGAAATGAACGACTCAGTCCAGCCGGCCATTGACTTGTTGTCTTTTTCAAAAACGGGAACCGTGACCAATCCCAGGGCGCAGCACGTGTTGAGCGAAATCGACAGACTGCATCCCGAGCGGGTGATCATTGTCGGGGGGTGGGATAAGAGCCTGGCCGAGCAATTAAGAAAAAGCAGCCTCTCCGAGCAATACGATATCCATGTGAACGACTCATGCAGCCTGAACTGGCTGCGGCAAACCACGGCAACGATCAGGGCCGGCGCTAAAAAGGCGGTAGTGATGTCAAACTTTCCGCGCGAAGGCAACGCGCTGAATGTTTGTCCTGCGTCCGGCAGCGCGGCCGGCCTGGCCATATTTTTCTGGGGGCCTTATGCCCCCGGCTATTGCAACAGCGTCATTCGCGGCCAAGCCCCGGGTAAAATCATATCGTGCCAATTGCTGGTGGATCCGGCGCAGGACTCGGACCTATTGGACAAGGAAAGAAAACAACTCATGGCCTGCCGTGACAAGGCCGAATGCCAGGCCGTCATACAGGGAATTCTCAAAAGCCTGGAAGGAGACCAAAACTGCCCTGTCGCCAACTGGGGCGGCGTGTTGGTGTGAGCGCACGCTGTTTCCTTTTTTCATGATCCGTCCCCGTTCTTTTTTAGACCTGACATCGGGGGAGCGAACGAGCCGGGAATGGGTCCGGAGACATTGTCCTAGTTTAGGTAGAAGAGAAATAATGGGGACGTTGCTTGCATCTTTGCATTTTACAAGCTAGGGTGAAACCATGCTAAGGGCAAGGCCGGCTTTCCTGAAATGCTGGCGCCATCCCTGATTGACGGGAAGAGGAGAAAAACATGACAAAAATGAAATGGATCATCCTGATGGCGATAATTTCCGCGCTGATGGTTCCCGAATTTTTAGCGGCGGACGAATGCATTTTCCTGACCAGCCAGAACGAGCATGACTATTATTACAATACCCAGAGCTTGCGCCATGAGGGGGACGTGGTCCGCTTCCTGCTGTGGGGGGACAAGTGCGAAACGGAGATCCTGGGAGAGGTCGAGATCGATTGCGCTAAAAAGATGGTCCGCTACCAGGATCCCGTTGACCCCGAAAAATTTCTGGAATGGCAAGACGTGCAGCCCGGCTCGTTCGAGGAAGCTTTAATGAAAAAAATGTGCCAATGAAAAAAAGGGATAGCATCACTATGCCGAGGCTTTGCGAGGCATCTAGTGATGCTATAGGAGGTTGAACATGGCTTTTAAAGCGGTTTTCATCGCCCACGCGCCTGATGCCGATGTCGCGAAACACCACACTCTGATCGATACCGGGAAATACAAACTTTACACTTATGTGGTGCGCTCCCAGGCTGAAGCGATCGGGGTTTGCCGGGACCTTCATGAAAAAGAAAAAATAGACTCGGTGCTGCTTTGCCCGGGCTTCACCCATAAAGACGTGGCCGAGATCTTCGCGGCCCTCGCGGGCAAGGTTGCCGTCTGCGTTTCAAGGGGCGACGGCCCCAGCGGCACGATCACCGCTCCCGTCCTGCAAAGGGAATTTTTCAGCTGATCTTTTGCAGCAGCCAGGCCAGGTTGCTGCCGAGGGTGCGCATGGTGCTCACGCCCTCCTCGTCCTTTTCCACGTCGCCTTTTTCCCGACCGATGCCGACGTTCCAGTAGCTGGAACCGGGGATGATCATCTCCGAGATCAGGAAGAAGTGGTTGAGGGTGTCGAAGGCGTGGATCGCCCCGGCCCGGTGCACCGCCACCACCGCCGCCCCGGGTTTACGTTTCAGCATGTTCCCGTTGGCCCGGGCCACGAAGCCGGCGCGGTCGATCAAGGCCTTCATCTCGCTGCTGACGTCGGCAAAGTAGGTCGGCGAGGCCAGGATGATGCCGTCGGCGCCGGCCATCTTGGCGATGCAGGCGTTGGCGAAATCGTCGTCGAAACTGCAGCGGCCGTCTTTTTTCTTGAAGCAGCCGTAGCAGGCCCGGCAGCCGTGGATGTTTTTCCCGGCCAGCTGCACGAGCTCGGTTTCTATTCCCGCCGCGGCCAGCTCCGTAAAAACCTGGCCGACGAGCAGGGCCGTGTTGCCGTCCGGGCGCGCCGAGCCGGAAAATGCCACAACCTTCATGGTCGCCTCCTTGGGGGTTGTCCTATTTTGCCATACGTGGCGTTGATGTCAATAGCGGGGCATCCTGGGGTAAGGTCTCCAGGTTCAGGATTTTCCCGGCGGGGCACCCGGGGGCTCGGGCAGGCCGCGGGTGAAGCGGTTCCAGCCGCCGCACAGGAACACCACCAGCAGCGGGTAGAGGCGCAGGGGGAGCAAGCCGAAGACCCGGCTGGAGAGGGAGAGGAGGGCCGAGACCACCCCCTTGGATGAGCGGTAGATCAGGGCGTCCACCGTCATCTTGGCGCGGTAGCGGGCGGTGAAGGAGAGGGGGATGTAGAGGACCTCCTTGGCGGCGCGGAAAACCGAGTAGTCGACGGTCTTGAGGATGAAGAAGGCGGCGCCCAAAACGGGCAGGATCGGGAAGGCCACCGCGGCCAGGGCGGTCAGGCCAAAGAGAATCGGGATGCCGCCGTGGATGCGGCGCAGCGGCAGGCGCGACAACAGGAACGGGCAGAGGCCGAGCTGCAGCGCCAGCGCGAAGAGGTTGACCGCCGACCAGAAGTAGCCGAGAAAAGCGGTGCGCGGGTCCTGCTGCGGCATCGCGGTTTGCAGCGCCTGGTGGAAGGCGATGTCCAGCAGCACCGCCACCGACTGGGCGGCGACCACGATCAGGGCCAAGCGGCGGATGGTAGGGCCGGTGCGCAGCAGGTCACAGGCGAAGTGGTCAGCCAGCTTCTCCGGCGGACGGTCGGGAGGAGCGGGCCGCTCCCCGGCCAGGCGGAAGGCCAGGCGGCCGAGCAGGGAGGCGGCGATGGTGAGGCCGGCGGCGATCCACACGAGGCGCTCCGAGCCGATGGCCACCGAGAGGCGGCCGGTGAGCAAGCCGCCGGTCACCGAGCCGGCGGTGCTGACGGCGATGATCATGCCGTTCCAGCGCTTGCCCTGGGCAGGGACGAAGAGGCTGTTGATGAAGGCCCACACCTCCTCGACGATGAAGACGATATAGGCCTGGCCGAAAATATAGAGCAGGAAGGGGGAGCCGGGGATGCCGCGGCGCACGGCCTCCGCCGCCCCGGCCAGCACGAAACCGGAAATGAGCAGGGTGGCGATGAAGGTCCGGGCCGGACCCAGATGGCGCAGCGATACGCTGAAGAGCCAGGTGAAGGCGAACATGGCCAGCGGCACCAGCATCAGCGCCTCCGGGAGCCGCGCCGCCGAGTGGTGGGCCAGGAAGACCGAGGCCGAGGCCGAGCGCACCATCTCGTAGCCGGCCATGGCCAGGGTGCCGGCGGCGGTGATGGCCATCACCGGCTGGGCGGTTGCGCCCGTCCCCTTGGGGGGGTTGGCTGCCGGCGGCTTGGCCGTGGCGTCCCCTTGGGGGACTGGCGATGAAGCTTTTAGTTGCGGGTCTCCAACAACGGTCACGATCGCTCCTGTTTTTCAACGATTCCGAAAAACCGATTGTATGCCCTCCGCCCGCGAATGGCAAGGGTACTAGGCGGGAAACGGCCGCAAGCACGGCCAGGACTTCGACGTGGTCTGGATGCAGAAGGAGATCGGCTGAAAAAATTTCCGCGCCTAACGTTGGCGAAATATCCCGCGCGTCCCCCTGCTGACGAGCCTGAAGATTGCGTCGGAACCATGAACGTGGCGATTTATGCTAAAATGAGTGATGAAAAAAATACTGAAATGGGCGGCGTGGATTTTATTGGTCCTGGTTTTGCTTTTCGGCGCGCTGGTATTTTATATCGTCAATCCGGGCTGGGGAATGGATAGCAAACAGCCGCGGCTGCCGGTGCAAATTCCCAGGCTCAGGGCCGATGTCGAGGCCTTGTGCGCCATCAGCCCATCGCGGGATTACCTGCACCCCGAGGCGCTGGAACGGGCGGCGCTCTATATCGTCGAACAGTTCAAACAAGCGGGCTGGGAATGCTCAAGCCAGTATTTCACCGTCGCGGGCCGGTCCTATCAGAATATCGTCGCCCGCTTCGGCGAGCGAAACCGGGAACGGATCGTCGTCGGCGCCCATTACGATGTCTGCGGCCCGCAGCCGGGGGCCGATGACAATGCCAGCGGCGTGGCCGGCTTGCTGGAACTGGCGCGCTTGGTCAGCGAGCAAAAGCCGCCGCTGAAGCACGGCCTGGAATTGGTGGCTTATTGCCTGGAGGAGCCGCCGTTCTTTAAAACCGAGAACATGGGCAGTTTCATCCATGTCCAATCCCTGCGCCGGGAAAACGCCGGGGTCAAGCTCATGCTCTGCCTGGAAATGATCGGCTATTACTCGGAACAGCCCGGGTCGCAGACCATGCCCTTTTTATTGCTCAAGCCGTTCTATCCCGGCCGCGGCAATTTCATCGCCATCGTTGGCAGGCTGTCCGACCGCCAGCTGGTCGGCCGCGTAAAAAAATGGATGCGCGCCGGGTCGCGCATCGATGTCCGCTCGATCAATGCGCCGGAGCAGATACCGGGCATCGATTTTTCCGACCATTTGAATTACTGGCGCTATGATATCCCGGCGGTGATGATCACCGATACCGCCTTCTACCGCAACCCCCATTACCATGAAAAAAGCGACATGCCGCAAACGCTCGATTTCGAAAAAATGAGCGAGGTAGTGCGGGGGGTTTATTGGACCGTGGTCAATTTTTAGTCCGGCCCGAACCGAAGCCGGAGCAAGGACGGCAGGGGCGGTCGATTATTTCGCCGGCAACCCCAGGACGTGCTCCCGGGCCAGGCCGAGCCAGGCGGCCAGATTGCCCTCGTCGCCCCAGCCCTGTTCCTCGACCATCAGTCAGCCCTTCATGGGCCGGCCGGTGATGTCGAAGGGGCGAGCGCCTTTCTCCTTCACTATTTGAGCGGCGCTTTCCTCGCCCAGGCGCAGGACCAGGAAATCGCGGTGGATGCCGAAACCCATGTTGCCGTTGAACAGGTAGCCGATGCCGCCGAACATCCTCCTCTTCTCCGATCCGGCAGCGGCCAGCGCGTCGATCTTTGCTTCCAGCTTTTTATTGTAGGGCATGCCGCTCCTTTCCCATCATTTTTTGTAGTCCCGGCCGATCGACCAGGCCCGGCCCAGGGGCTCTCCCGTCGACCAGTAGCGGTTGTCGGGCATGGTGAGGACGAAAGGCAGCAGCTTGTCCAGGCTGGGAGTCCCGCCGGCGAGGAACTCCTTGCCGCAGAAGGCCTCGATAATCTCGCCGACGAACAGCTCGTTGGTCGGGAATTTCACCGTCTTGACCACCCGGCAGGCGATGTTGACCGGACAGTCGGCCACCAGCGGGGCGTGGGCCAGGGAGCCGTAGAAGACCTCGAAAATTCGGCTCTTGTCGGTCTTGGCGCCGGAAACGAGCCCCAGCCAATCGGTGGCCTTGAGCAGCGCGCAGCCCGGGACGCTGACGCCGAACTCGCCGCTCTCGTGGATCCCCTGGTTGGTGTAGTGGTGACTGCCCAGGGCGACGCCGAGAAGCGGCGGCTGGTTGTTGACCCGCGTCACCCAGGCCACTGCCATGTGGTTGACCTTCCCTTGCACCACGGCGCTGACGATGGTCATCGGCATGGGGTAGGGAATAACCTGGTTTGAAATTTTCACTTTTACCATTTGTGCCTCCGTTGCCGATCCGAGGATCCGTTCATGTCCATTATAGGCAATCGGCTTCCGGGAAGCAATCGATGGCAGGAGGCCACTTTGGGACCGGTCCTTTCATCGATGCATTGGCTCTGCCCTTGAAATCAAGGCCATTTTACTTTAAAATCCGGGCACGGTATTCATTTCATCTGGAGGTCCCAATGCGGCGTTATAAAATCGTCGGGCTATTGCTCGTTTTGTCAGTTGCTTCATTTGCGTTTGCGCAGAATGAGTCGGATGTCAAAGGCAGCCTGGACCATTCGCTGTTTACGCGCATGCCGGGGTACTATATCTCCGATTATGAGGTCAAGGAGTTCGACAAATTCACATCTTCCTATCTGTCGGGCCAGGATGAGAACTGGGAGGGGAAGGTTACGCGTCTGGCCTACTATATCAAGACCGGCGCAAAACAGGCCAGCATGCTGCAGATTGCGCGCAATTACGAGAATGCCGTTAATAAAATCAACGGCAAGATCCTGGCCAGCGAAGGGCGGGTGGTCGAGGGGAAGATCGAAAAGAACGGCGGCGTGACCTATGTTCACGTTGAGGCTTTCAATGACGGCCGGAATTATGATGTGATCGTCGTCGAAACAGGGGCGATGAAGCAGGAGGTGGTTGCCGATGCGGCCGCCTTGAGCGCCAGCATCGTTGCCAGCGGCAAAGCGGCCGTGTATGGCATCTACTTTGACACGGGCAAGTCGGTCGTGAAACCGGAGTCGACCCCGGCCCTTGAAGAGATCACGAAACTTCTGAAACAGAACAACGGCCTGGCGCTATATGTTGTGGGCCACACGGACAATGTCGGGGCATTGGACTTTAATCTCAAATTGTCGGCCGACCGCGCCGATGCGGTGGTGAAGGCGTTGACGGGCAGGGGCATCGCCGCCGCCCGCCTCAAGGGGGCGGGGGTCGGGCCGTACTGTCCCGTTGC
The DNA here is from genome assembly GCA_026393795.1 of Candidatus Aminicenantes bacterium. Lineage (NCBI taxonomy): Bacteria > Candidatus Aminicenantota > Candidatus Aminicenantota bacterium. The sequence goes on from JAPKZL010000293.1 coordinate 12,392, forward strand.
CTCAAACCGCTCGGAGGAAGGGAAGGCCAAGAACCGGCGGGTGGAGCTGGTGGAGCAGAAGTAGCGGCTGCCGCGGCAAATGAAAAGGTCCGGAACGGGGCTTGCAACCCGTTGGCGGCTGCGGTAAGATAGGGGGCAGGAGAACCCGCACCATGAATGACATCAACGTCCTGGTCGAGGAATTGCGCACGCTGGTCGCCACGTCGGAGCTTTCCGCCGAGGAGCGCTTCCGGGTGGCCATGAACCGCATGGCCGATTTCTTGGCCGCGGCCTTTGGCGGCGAGAAGGATGAGGTGGCCGTCCTGTGGAAGCACAAAAAATCGCTCGCCTTTCTCTGGCCCGATTTCCTGGCCGAGGCCAAGGAATTGCCGGTCAAGGCCAAGCTGTCCATCGCCGCCAACATTTTGCGCAGCGGCCAATCGTTCCTCGACAACCGGCTGATCGAGCGCGAGCACATGGTCGAATACGAGTTCGTCAAGGAGTCGAACGGCGGCTCGCGTCTGATCTGGAAGATGATGGGCGCCGCCATCACCGTGGACGGCAAACGGCTGGGAGTGGTGCAAATCTCGCGCAAACGCAGCGTCTACAACGAGCCGGGGCCCGATTTCACGCCGGCCGACCTCGAGCAGCTGGAGAAGCTGACCGCCCGCCTGGGGTCGTTTCTGAAGGCGGTTATCCCTTTTTGAATTACGAAAGCGAGTGTTAGGAAGAAAATAGGCGAAATCTTTAAAAATCTTCAACGTGCCCGCTGCTAACACTTTCACTAACACTAACACCAACACTGGTGATCGGTGATTTGACTTTATTTGTTCAATCATTTATAGGTTAATTAATGACGGATGGAGGGAATTAAAATGAATGATACAAGTTCGTTGGGCATCATACTCGTTTCGATCGGATTTTTTGTTTTTTTATTTCTTTCCGGAATACGGATCGTCCGCCCCACCCACCGGGGGTTGGTTGAGAGGCTGGGGAAATACAAGCGCTTTGCCCACCCCGGTTTCAACTGGGTCATTCCAATCATCGATCGCATGTTTACGGTGAATTCCACCGAGCAAATGGTCGACGCCCTGCCGCAGGAAATTATTACCAATGACAACCTGAATGCCCGGGTCGACGCCCAAGTCTATTTCAAGGTCAAGCCCGATGAAGAAAGCGTGAAGAGGTCCCAGTACAATGTCAACAATTACCAGTATCAAATCGTCAACCTGGCCCGGACGACCTTGCGCAACATCATCGGGACGATGACCTTGAAGTCGGCCAATTCCGAACGCAGCAAGATCAATTCGGAATTGCTTAAAACACTTTGTTCTGAAACATCCAGTTGGGGTATCGATATTGTCCGCACCGAATTAAAGGAAATCGACCCGCCCAAGGATGTCCAGGAAACGATGAACAAGGTGGTCAAGGCGGAAAACGAAAAGATCGCGGCCATTGATTTTGCTACTGCCTGTGAAACAACTGCCGATGGCCAGAAAAGGGCGGAGATCAAAAAGGCGGAAGGGATCCGGCAGGCAAATATCCTGGCGGCCGAGGGCGAGGCCCAGGCGATCAAGCTGGTGAATGAAGCGGCCAATCAATATTTTGTCGGCAATGCCCAGCTTTTGAGAAAATTGCAGACCCTCGAGGTATCCTTGAAAGATAATGCCAAGATCGTCGTTCCCTTGGGCTCGGAACTGGTCAATGTAATCGGAGAACTGGCCGGAGTCGTCCCGCTCAAGAAAAGAGCCGAATAGCGGACAATCGGGGACGGTGCCCGGAGCAGGAGGAGAAATGAGCAAGATTTTAAGGGCGATCGCGGCCGGCTGGGGCGCAAAGAAACTGGGTGCCGGATGCCTCTCGACCATTGTATTCTTCATTCTATTATGGTGGCTCCTGGGACATTTCGGCATTTTTAAATAAATTAAGTTTTAGCGATACCATGCCACCGGTTTGACCCTTGGCCTGCTTCTGCCGTAGGACCGAAGTTACAAACGAGGACCGGGGGGAGGGGCGTCGGCGACGGTGCGCGACTCCGATCTCGATATAAGGAACGCTGCGGTCTTTTTCACTTTTTTTCTGTTTGATCATACTCCGCCATGAGGAGTATTTTCAATCGGCAACCGGCTACGTTTCCCTGATCTGGAACAGCTCTTCCACCGTGACCCCCAGGACGCCGGCCAATTTCAGGGCCAGGTAGGTTGATGGGATGTAGATGCCGTTTTCCACGGTGTTGATCGTCTTGCGCGTCACCTGTACCAGCTCGGCCAGCTGTTCCTGGGTGAGGTCTTTTTTGGCCCGCTGCACCTTGAGGGTGTTGACCAGATTCTTTTCGGGCATGGTTCACCGGTCCAGAAGGTAGCGGGCCAGGTCGAAGCTGCCGAAGCCGACCAGCAGGGAGGTGACGATCAGGATAATGGGGTCCTTGAGCGGTATATCAAAGATATGGAACAGGTAGGCGGCAATGAGGTTGAGGATGATCAGGGAGAAAAAGGCGATCCTCCAGGCCTTCAGCTCGTTCAGCCGGTCCAGCTCGTTGTGCAATGCTTCGTTCAGGACCGGGTCCCGACGAATCGTGCGTTCGACGAAGAGCAGTCTGATGCTGAAATAGGCCAACCAGAGGAGGGAAAACACCAGGACGACGTGCAGGCCGGTCCACAAGGTCCCTGTGTCCTTGCCGCCGATCTTCAGGGCGCTGCGAACGATAAATGCGATCAAAAATACAATATCGCCAAGGATGTAGCCGCCGCGGAAATTTTTTCTTTTCTGGTCATAAATCTCGATTTTGTTGTCCATGTTGTTCCTCCTATTTAATGTAACCTACTGTTTTAAATTTAGTAACAGTTACTACATATATAGTAACCTTAATTACTCTATTTGTCAACAAAAAAATATTTTTTTAAAATTGAGCAATAAACTTTAAATATTAGGAAACCGGCCCGATTTGCTTTCTTCGACCCACGTTTTTATAATCAGGCCACGAGGTGGCGCATGAAATCATCGGTTGCGCTTCGCCGCATAAGCGCATTTTAGAAAGGAGGCAATGATGGCAAAAAAAAAATTTACCGCCACGGAAGGTAAAAAAATTGTAAATAAGGGTGCCAAAAGAATTACCGCAGAAGATGTGGAAAAAGTTCTGCAGAAAAAAAGGGAGATTGAATACAAATTCGAGCACGCCGGGCCGTTGGGACGGTTTGTCGCAGATGTGAAATTGTTCTTTTCGCTGGTCAGGGATTACATGGATGGAAGCTACAAAAAGATTCCGTTTTGGGTGATCGCGGCCATCGTATTCGCATTATTATTTGTATTGAATCCCTTCGATTTAATACCCGATTTCATTCCCATCGTCGGCTACATCGATGACGCGGCGGTCGTTGCCGGCTGCCTGGCTTTGGTCGACCAACAGCTCCAAGAATACAAAAAATGGAAATTAAGCAACAGCCAATAAATTAAAACTCGATTGTCACGTTATTGCCGCTTATATCAAAGGATTTTATCGAAACTCCTTTGACCTTGCTCTTGTTGATCGCGCCGTTCAAGTCGACCAGGATAGACTTGTCCTTTCTTTTGATGAAATCGATGGGGCCAATCGCCTTGTCGATCTCCCTGTCGATCCTGTTGCCGGCGAGACCGGACAGCCAGCCGCCAGGCTCGATCTTCAACTTCAGGATCCCATCGGCGAACGACTCCCGTTTGACGCCGATGCGGATGCCCAAGGGCAGGACCATGGTCAGGCCGTCCGGCGCGGGGGTAATATCCTTGATGCTGTCCGGACGCGCGACGTTTTTCCAGAGGATATTCAATGCTTCAGCGATCGAAAAAACAATGATGGCCATCGTTCTCTCCTTGGCTTGATTATAAGTTTGTAAATGTTTTATTGCAAAGCAAAACCGGCGAATGGCCATGTCTGCGAAGCGGGGACGGTGCAAGCAACTGGGTAAGAGCAGAGCGATGAATTTAAGGCATTCCTGGTTTAAAAAAGTTGAATTTTCCATATAATAAGCAGGAAGATGATACGTATAGATTATTGAAAAAAGGAGTACGCCGAAAATGAAAAAGCTCATCCTTGCCCTCGCGCTCCTGGTTCTGGCCCTGCCGCAAGCGATCGCCGCCGATACGAGGGAGCTGGCCAGGCAAGTGCGCGAGACCGAAACGGCTTTTGCCAAGACCATGGCCGACCGCGACTGGGCGGCTTTCAAGGCTTTTGTATCGCTGGAGGCCATTTTCTTTGGCCGCCGCGGGATTTTGCGCGGCCACTGGCGGATAATTTTCGACAAAGGTCGCCTCCCTGCGCTTGAAGTTTTAAAACCGGGAAGACAATAGGGGGTCTTGAAATGAGAGTTTTTGTTTAACGGGAAATCTCCGGGTTCGAATCCAAAAAACAAACAAAAATGCCGTCTCTTTTTTCTAAATGGTTGAATAGAATAAATCATTCTTTGGTAGTATACTCACAACAGAAGTTTTTCGCAGATGTCCAAAATGCGAGAAAGAAGGGCACATCAATCGTATCACCATGTGTCCACTGCCTGCGACAAATTGGGGGGAGAAGTGATCGGAAAGACGGTTTTACATTATCGCATTATTTCCCAACTGGGCGCCGGTGGAATGGGAGTGGTGTACAAAGCCGAAGACCTGAATCTGCGGCGTATGGTCGCCTTGAAATTCCTGCCAGTGGAAGCCACCCGCGACCCGGAAATCAAACGTCGTTTTTTTAATGAGGCGCGGGCCGCGTCGGCCCTTGATCACCCCAACATCTGTTCCGTCCACGAGATTAACGAGACCAGTGACGGCCTGGTGTTCATGGTCATGGCCTGCTACACCGGCCAGACTCTGAATGAAAGAGTCCGCCAGGGGCCATTGCCCATTCCAGAAGCGCTACGCATCACCATGCAAACTGCTGAAGGGCTGGCCAAGGCGCACCAAAAAGGAATCATTCACCGCGATATCAAGCCGGGCAATATCCTGCTCAGCGAGGACGGCTTGGTCAAGATCCTTGACTTCGGCCTGGCCAAGCTGGCCGGCGCTTCGGTTCTGACCCAGGACGGGATCACATTGGGCACAGTCGCCTACATGTCCCCGGAGCAGTCCCGGGGGGAGGCGGTCGACCGCCGCACGGATATCTGGTCCCTGGGGGTCGTCCTATACGAGATGCTGGCTGGGCGCCCCCCATTTGCCGGCGACTATCCGCAGTCAATCATTTATGGAATCCAAAATGAAACCCCGGCTCCCATGACGTCTTTGCGAAGCGGCGTCCCTCTGCAGCTGGAACACATCCTGAATAAAACCCTGGCCAAAGCGATGGCCGAGCGCTATCAATCCCTGGACGATCTGCTGGTGGATCTGC
>JAPKZL010000294.1 GCA_026393795.1 Candidatus Aminicenantes bacterium
GGCTGGAGCATGCCGTACAAACAGAAAAAAAACATCTCGGTCTGAAAAAGACGCGCGAGAATTTCGAACGGTCGTTGCTGCTGAACACCCTGAACGAGGTCGGCTGGAACAAGAACCAGGCCGCCGCCAGACTGGGAATCAGCCGCATGTCCTTGTTCAACATGCTGAAAAAGTACCAGATCAGAAAATGAAAATTTGGCTGCTGAAAAAAACGGGCGCGTTCCTGCTTTTTACCTGGGCGGCCGCCAGCCTGATTTTTTTACTGGTGTACACCATTCCCGGCGATCCGGTGGCGGCCATGCTGGGCAAAATGCCCCGGCCCGAAGACATTCGGCGGCTGCAGCAGTCCATGCGCTTGGATCGACCCTTGGTCGAACAATACATGCACTTCGTGCAAAAATTGCTGCGCCTGGACCTCGGCGAGTCCATCATCGACCGCCGGCCGGTTCTGGCAACGATTCGCCGTTATTTCCCCAATACGATCATCCTGGCCGCCGCCGCCATGCTCCTGGCCCTGCTGATCGCCATGCCGCTCGGCATGCTGGCCGCCATGAAAGGGCGGGGGGTTTGCTACGTGGTGAGCATGGTTTTTTCGACCATCGGGCTGGCCGTCCCCGGCTTCTTGTCGGGGATCCTGCTGATCATTCTGTTTTCGCTCCGCTGGCACTGGCTCCCTGTATCGGGCAGCGGTGAAATCCGATTTCTGATCCTACCGGCGTTCACTCTGGCGATCTCCCTCAGCGCCTTTCTGATGCGGGTGATCCATACCGTGGTGGCCGGGGAAATGAACCAGCCGTACGTCCTGCTGGCACGCGCCAAGGGGCTTTCCGGGTTTCATGTTTTTTCCCGTCACGTCTTGAGAAATGCCCTGATCCCAATAATCACCATTATCGGCCTGCAGCTCGGCGCCTTGCTGAGCGGGACCATCGTCATCGAGAATGTTTTTTCCTGGCCCGGCATCGGCACCCTCCTGATCACGGCCATCCGGCAAAGGGATTTTCCGCTGATCCAGGGGATCGCTCTTTTCCTGGCTGTCCTCTACCTGCTGCTCAACCTTCTGATCGACCTGACCTACCCGATCATCGACCCGCGCCTGCGCCATGATCACCGCGAGTAAAACAAACCTGCAAACGAAGCTGGGCATCCTCCTGCTCGCTGGGCTGGGGGTCTTCCTTGCCGCCGGGGCCATCATCAACGGCATCGATTTGCGCCTGAATATCCAGTGGCGGCTGCAGGCGCCTTCGCCGGGGCACGTGTTTGGCACCGACGCCCTGGGGCGGGATATTTTTTCCTGCCTGATATTCGCAACCGCAATTTCCCTGGCCATTGCCCTGGCTGTGGTTTTTCTTTCGGCGCTCATCGGCGCCTTGCTCGGTTTCGCGGCCGCCTGGCAAGGCGGCTTGACCGAGGCCTGCATCATGCGCGGCGCCGACCTGATCCTGGCCTTCCCGGGCATCCTGCTCTGCCTGGCCTTGGTGGCTTTCTGGGGCCCGGGCATCTTTCATCTCGTTCTGGCGCTGGTGGGCAGCGGCTGGGCCGGGTACGCCAGGTTGGTGCGCGCCGAAGTGATCAAAGTCAAGGAGAGGGAATTCGTCCTGGCCGCCCGGGGCTTCAACGCCTCGGCGCTGCGCATCGCCTCCAGCCACATGGCGCCGCTGCTTTTCCCCCTGCTCGCCACTCAAGCCGTTCTGGGCATGGCCGGGGTCATATTGCTCGAGTCGAGTCTGGATTTCCTCGGCCTGGGGCTCGACCCGCGGCTGCCCAGCCTGGGGCAGATGATCGACGCCGGGCGCGCGCACCTGTTCGTCAAGCCGTCCCTGACCGTCCTTCCCGGGGGGTGTCTGATCGTGTTGATCGCCGCCTTTCTGCTGCTGGCCGATGGCGGCAAAGGCCGAGCCGCCGCCAACCGCATTGCAAAAATATTTTAAATAAATTATAATAAAAATATCATGGCGGATGGCAGATAGTGCAATTTTAGTGGAGGTTTTTCATGGAAAAAAGAAAGGAAAAACGTGTTAGAAAAAGAATGCTCTCCAGTTTGGAAGATAGACCGGCGATCATTGTCGATGTTTCCCAAAGCGGAATTCAAATTTCCATGAGTTCCACTCCAAAAAATCAACTGGTTTCGATTAAGCTTCAAATCGGAGGCAAGGTCATCCATCTGCATGGCGATATCCGCTGGATCAACAAGACGATCTCCACTCAAAACTCCAGCAATATCGGCATTGCCATCCACGAAGCTCCACCCGAATACCTGCAGCTTGTTGAAGGCCACTCCTAGGAAAACCGGGCCTCCGGCTCGAATTCAGGGCTTGTCCTGCTCGTTTTCGCTGGCGCCGATAAGGCCGGGCGCGGCATTGGCATCGGCCGCTTCGAGCGTCAGTTCGATGACATCGTCCTGCAGGCGGCAGACTAGGTAGCGGGCGTCGTTCCAACCCTTGTCCAGGGAAAGATAGGCGATTTTTTCCAGCAGCTCTTTTTTCAAGACGCGGGTCAGGTTGCGAGCCCCGTATTCGAGCGAATAGCCCCGGTGGGCGATGGTCGCCAGCACATCGTCCTTGATGACCAGCTCCTTGCCCTGTTTTTCCAGGTCGCGGCGGATCTCGCCCAAGTGGATGTCGATGATGGCCCTGATATCGGCATCATGCAGATGCCTAAAGATGATGATTTCGTCGATGCGGTTGAGAAATTCGGGGGAAAAATATTTTTTCAGCGATTTGATCAGCGTGGCCCGCGAAACATTGGCCCCCTCCAGGCTGCTTTTGTATCCCATGTCGGCCTTGGAAAACAAAGCCGTGCCGATATTCGAGGTCATGATGATGGTGGTTTTGGAAAAATCGATCACGTTGCCGCGGGCGTCGGTCAGGCGGCCGGCGTCGAATACCTGTAGGAAGATGTTCAGCAACTGCGCGTCCGCTTTTTCGACTTCATCCAAAAGAATGATGGAATAGGGATTCTGGCGCACCTTGTCGGTCAGCTGGTTGGCGTCATAGTAGCCGACATAGCCCGGAGCCGCCCCGACGAAGCGCGAATAAGTGAATTTTTCCATGTATTCCGACATGTCTATGCGGATGAGGTAGTCCTGGCTGCCGTACAGGGATTCGCTCAGGGCGATGGCCGTTTCCGTTTTGCCCACGCCGGTCGGACCGATGAACATAAATACGCCGTGCGGCCGGTTCTTTTTGACGTCGTAGCCCAGCTTGGACGTGATCACCGAGGAAACCATTTTGGCGATGGCCTCGTCCTGGCCGACGATTCTTTTTAAAATATTGGCCGGCAACGCGAGCAAACGGTTCTTCAAGGAAATGGAAATGTTGGTCTCAGGAAGATTGCCGATATCGGACAGGACTTCGACCACATCCGCTTCCTCGACCCGGTGCGCGCCGGCCTGGGTGGTGCTGTTCTTCAACTTGACCTTGGCGATGCAGCGCTCCAGGAGCATGATGGCCGAATCGGGCAGTTTCCGCTCGCGGATGTCCCTTTTGGCGCTCTCGACGATGTCCTCGATGATCTCGTTCGGAACCATGAGGTTGTCCTCGCTCATCGCCGCATTGACCAGGTTCTTCAGGATCTTGCGCGTCCCTTCCGGGGAAAGTTCGTTGACGATGATTCTCTGGAAATAGCCCAGCAGCGAATTGTCCTTTTCGATCGTGTTCTTGTATTCCTCATAGTCGGTGGTGGCGATCACCTGGATGGAATTGTCGCGCAGGAAATTTTTCAGGATATTGACCAGATCCAGAGAGGTTCCCCTGGCCGACCCGGTGGACATCATCAGATGGATGTCCTCCAAAACCAGGATGGAATTCTGGGATTTGAACTCCTGCAGGAGCTTCAGTACTTTTTCTTCGAACTGGCCGCGATACTTGGAACCGGTAAGCAGGGAAACGAAGTTGATCTCCTTGATCCGTTTCTCTTTCAGCGCGGCGGGAACCTCTTCGAAGATGATTTTCTGGGCCAACAGGCGGATCAGGGCCGATTTGCCGACCCCCCTTTCGCCGATCAAAAGCAGGTTGCGCTTGGAATTGGATATCAGGATCTCGATCATCTGGCGGAGTTCCTTGCCGCGGCCGATGATCCTTTCCTCTTTCTGGATGACCGTTTCGGTGATGTCGAAGAAGGCGTCATTTTTCTGTACGTCGGGCTTGCCCTTGCCTTTGTCGATCGCCTCCCTGATCTTCTTTATCTTTTCGCCCAAGCTTTTGTTCTGCGCGATCGACAGCGCTTTCTCATAAAAACTCAGGGCCAGCTCCACGTTCTCTTCCTGCCAATAGACATCGCCGATCATTTCATGCCCCTCGGCGTAGAACGGGTAAAAAAGCAAAAATTTCTGCAGCAGGCGCTTCATCTCCAGGAAGCGGCTTAGCCCGGCCAGGTTTCTGATCTGCAGAAGATAGATCAGCGGCATGCTGAAATCTTCGAAGGACGCAGCTTCAAGCAGAAGCTGGCTATCGGCATAGAGCTTCAGCTGCTGCTGGCGATAAGCCGCCTCGATCTCGCGCCATTTGCTTAAGGGTCCGCCCGCAACGGCGTCGGGCAGTCGCGGCTGCAAGCTCTCCAGCTCGGCAAAACAAAAATTGGCCAGGTAGAATTCGCAGATTTTTTGAAACGCGTCATCCCCGTCAGCCGTTGTTTCGCCGTCGCCGCCGATCGGGGCGTAGGCGATGCCGTCGGCGGCTACCCGCGTCAAGGCCAAGGGCTGCCCGTCGCGGCAAAGGAAAAAAGGCGCCAGGTTGAAGGTGATGGTGGCGTTGGCATAAACCAGTTCGCCCTCATGGCCGCTAGCGGCGTGTTTTTTTTCAGCCGCGTTCGGCTTCAGGGTCACTGACCCGGTGATCTTTTTGTCAAAAAGCTTGAACAGGTTTTCAATCCAGAACTTGTAATCACCGAAAAGGCCTTTTTTCACTTTGTCATCGAGCGGTGTTTTTTGATTTTTCAGGTAATCGCTGATGTTTTCCAGGATAAACGCCATGGTCTGGCGCTCGGTTTTGCTCATATTCAGGACCTGGGTGTTGAAAACCTGCAGAAAGCCGATGGCATTCTCCAGCATTTGAAAAATGTCGCCGGAAAAAAAAGTTTTCCCGGCCGGCAGCTGGAAATTCTTTTTCCGAAACAGGTTTTCAGCCTTGAACAGCCCGTCCAGGACGACGACCATGTTGATGAGCAGAAGGTCGGCGTTTTCTTTGTTGAATTCGCGTTTTTCGAACTTGAAATCGGGTAGAAAAACCGATAAAAACTGGCTCAGCCTCGCGAATTGACCGAAATGGGATTCCATCTTGTTCTCCAGTACACCCGTACCGTTTTTATTATATGAAGCCCTTGTCGGAAAGTCAATTTAAAATTGCTTTTTCAAGCGGGATTTGCTATACTTTTTTGCGGAAACTATGGATGATATACTGAATTTTATTGGCAGTAACCCCTTGGTAAAACTTCTGATCATCGTTGCCGCGATGATGCTGATTCTGAAAATCATCTATCAGGTCCTGAAAACGGCGAAAGTTTCCGCCTTCCAGAACAAGTCGTTTTTTGAATCGTTCTTCTACCTGCTTTTCAAAAAAGCCTACATGGAAAGGAGCGCCAGAAGAGCCTCCCAGCAGAATATGTTTTTCAAGGCCGGCCAGATATACGAGGAGATCGGCGAGTTTAAAAAAGCCCTGCAGGTGTACGAGGAAGGCCAGGAATACGAGCACATGGGCGCCCTGCTTGAAAAATTGAACAAGGAGAGCGAGGCCATCGAAGTATACAAAAGAAGCGGCAACAGCGACAACCTGATCAAGCTGCTGCTCAAGCGCAAAAATGTCGAGGCCGCCGGAATCGTCCTTGAAAACAACAACCGCTTTCAGGAAGCGGCCGAACTGTACTACAACTACGAACGGTATGAAAAAGCGGCCCAGATCTACGAAAAAAAGGGCTTTTACAAAAAAGCGGCTTACATCTACGAAAAAGGGGGCAACCTGAAAAAGGCGGCCACCAATTTTGAAAAATGGTTCATCACCAGCTTCGATACCTCGGTCGGCTATCAGAATTCGCGGGAGCTTGAGCAGGAGCTGCTCAAGGCCGTGGAACTATACACCCAGTTGAACGAATTGGATAAAGCCTACAACCTGCTGGTTAAATACGGAAAATTCGAAAAGGCTGCCGAGGTGGCCTTGAAAATGAAAAAGCTCGGCGACGCCGCCCAGAATTACGAAAAAGCCCAACAGCCGCTCAAAGCCGCCGAGATCTACGAGCAATTGAACCAGCCCAAAATCGCTTACCTGCTGCGCGGCGAAAGCGCCTTCGCCAAGGGCACTACCCTGGAAGCGGCCGAATGGTTCCTGAGGGGAGAGGACTACACGCGCGCAGCCGAACTTTTCGAGTGGGATAAAAAGTTTTCCAAGGCCGCCCATTGCTATTTCATGAACCAGAATTTCCTTGGCGCCGCCGAGAACTACCTCAAGGACAACAACGAAGAGGAAGCGGCCAAAATGTTTGAAATGGGGCGCGAATGGACCATGGCGGCCAACATTTCGTTCAAGTTCGGCAAATTTCAGAAAGCCGGCGAGCTGTATGAAAACGCCCAGGAATATTTCAAGGCCGGCAATTCCTTCATCAAGGTCGATGACGACCGCCGCGCCCTGGCCAATTTCCAGCAGGTCCCGCCCGATTCACCCGATTTTGCGACCGCCATCACCCTCATGGCCAATATCTTCCTGAAGAACCGCAAGCCGCAGTTGGTCATCGAAAAAATCGAAAAGCTGCTGGGCAATCACCCGATCGACAAATCCAACATCGAATGGTTTTATGTCCTGGGCCAGGCGTACGAAAACGCGGGTAATTTCAAGAAAGCCTTCGAAATTTACCAGATGATCCTGACCGAGGACTATTCCTTCAAGGATGTGCACCAAAAAATCAAGGAAGTCGAGAACCTGATACAGAAATACAAGGAGATGGACCTGATCAACGAGGATTCCAGCGAGCGCTACCGCATCATCGAAAAGATCGGCGAGGGCGGCATGGGCGTGGTTTTCAAGGCCGAGGACACCGTCCTGAAACGCGTGGTGGCGCTGAAGATCCTGAACAAGACCCTGGTCACCGACAAGCGCAACCTGGAACGTTTTTTTTCCGAAGCCCGCTCGACGGCCTCGCTGACCCAGGCCAACATCGTCACTGTGTACGATGTCGGCCAGATCAAGGACGATTACTTCATTTCCATGGAATACATAGAAGGCGAGAACTTCATGAGCCTGATCCGCCGCAAGAAGGTCTTCTCCCCCTCGCAGATCGTATTCATCGCCATCAAGCTTTTCAAGGCGCTTGACTATTCGCACCGCAAGGGGATCATTCACCGCGACATCAAGCCCCACAACATCATGATCACCAAGCAGAAGGAAATCAAGATCATG
>JAPKZL010000295.1 GCA_026393795.1 Candidatus Aminicenantes bacterium
GATCAAAAAAACGGCCATGGAACAGGGAATGCTCCCCATCCGCCGGAACGGCCTCGAGCGCGTCAAGGCTGGGGTCACCTCCCTCGACGAGCTGAACCGGGTGACGGTCAAAGAATGGGTCTGAGTGACTGGCTGCTGCCCGCGCGCCTGCCCAGGCAGGTCGTTTATGCCGGCGACCGCCACGGCGAGATTGTCACCTTGGCCGGGCGCAGGATCGTGCAGCGCCAGCGCGTCGATATCCCCCTGGCCGACCCTGGCGGCGCCGACGGCTGGGCGGAGATAGTTGCCCGGCTGCTGCCCGTCGACACCGGCATCATATTGAATTCCGAGCCGTTCATCTTCAATTTTTTCGAATTCGACAAGCTGCCCTGGTCGCGCCAGCTGCTGCGTGAGCTGGTCGAATGGAAGCTGCAGAAGATTTTCCCCGAGGAGATCGCCGCCTACGACCACCGTTTTTTCCGCTTGAACAAAAAGAGGATTTTTTCCATCCTGGTGAAAAAATCGCTCCTGGCTGACATCGAAGCCAGGTTCGGGGAAAGGAGCATCCCGTTGATCTTCATCGGCAATTCGGCGCTGGAAATATTCAACCGGCTGACCGAGCGCAAGCCGGTGCCCGATTTTTTCGTCGAGGTCGACGTGTCCAGCTGCTGTCTGGTCTTTCAGGACCGCGGCGCCCCCGTTTACGTCAGAAAATTCAAGGGTGGCTCCCACTCGGGAGACCTGGCGGCGGAGATCGTCAAAACCGTGCAATTCGTCAGGAGCAACGGCGGCCGCGACCCGCGCCGCTTCGAGCTCATCGATCACCGGCAAGGGGTTGTTGCCGGCGAACTCATCGGCGAGCTGGCCCAGGAAGGCCTCTCCTGCCCGGACGCCGCCCGGGCCATGCCGGCTCCCTATATCCCGGGTTGCCTATGAAAAAGATCCACTACAACCTGGCCGAAGCCCGCAAGATCGATGCCCGGGCCTTCACCCTGATCCTGGCCGGCATCGGCCTGGTGGTGCTGCTGCTGAACGCCGTCACCGTGTTCAACCTGGCGCGCCAGCAAAGGCAGAACCGCGCCGAAAACAGCGAGATCCGCTCGGCCAGCCTGCGCCTGGAACGCCTGCAGCACGAGACGCAGCGGCAGCGGGGGGAAATCGATGCCCTGAAAAAAACCTGGGGACGGAAACTGGCTTCGGCCAACTTCCTGATCGGGCGCAAGTCCTTTTCCTTCGTCGCGCGCCTGAACTTCCTGGAAAAGGCCTGCAGCGCCGGCATGCGCGTCCACCAGCTCAACCTGGCCAACGAGGCGGCGGGCCGGATGCTCATGACCGTCAGCGCCCTGGCCCAGAACGAGCTGCTGGGTTTTTACAAAAAGTTGCTGCCCTACGGGCTGGTCATCGCCAGCGAGAATCAAATGACGGAATATTATCAGGCCAACCTGAGCATCCGCATCCAAGATGAAAAAAAGTAAGCTTGCCCTGACGGCCATGCTGGCGCTGCTCTGCGTGAGCGCCGCCGGGTGCCTATTTTCGCTGGTTTACGGCCGATGGCAGGACGTCTCGCGCCGTAATCACCTGCGAACTTTTCGCGACCTCGCCGGCCAGGAAAAGGCGGCGCAGGCCCTGGATGCGGAATATCGCGAGTGGAGCGACCTGCCGCAGGCCCTGCAAAAATTCCGCCAGGACAATATCCTGAGCCTGGACGAGTTCGCCGCTTTCCGCCGCGACCTGGATGCCAGCCTGGCCGCCAACGGACTGCAGCCGCCGCGCATCGACTTCGCTTTCGGCAGCGGCAGCGAGGGATTCAGGAAAGTCACCGCCAAGTTTTCCCTGAGCGGCAGTTATCGCAGCCTGAAAAAATTCATTTACGACATGGAGACAAAACCCAAAATGCACTTTTTCAGCAGCCTGCAGCTGAGCGTTGCCGCCGACCTGGTCAAGGGCGGCTTCACCCTGGAGGTGTACCTTGGCGAATAGGGTCGTCCAGGCGCTGCTGCTGCTCATGCTGTGGCCGGCGCCGGCCCGGGGCGAGTTGCTTAAGCTGAGCCTGCTCAAGCAAATCGCCCCTCCCTTCTCGCTGAGACGGGACATTTTCCTCGGCGCCACGGCCCTGGCCGATTCCCGGCCGGGCCAGCCGCCAGCACAAAACGCGGCCCAGACGGAAGCCGCGCGCCGGACCATCGCCGAGGAGATATACCAGTCGGTCAGTTACGAGGGCTTCGTCAGCAAGAACGGCAGGAGCTCGGCACTGCTGAACATCAGCGGTGAATTTTTCATGGTCAACGAGGGGGACGTGGTCCTGCAGAAGATCACGATCCTGAAGATCGGCAGGGAGACGGTGACCATTGAATATGATAACCTTCCCTACGACATCAAGTTAAAAGGAGACGGCAATGACTAAAATCGATAAATGGCACCATCCGGCATGGGTGTTGCTTGCGGTTTTCTCCTGGTTCAGCTGCATGACCTATACGTCCGGCCTGCGCCAGGCCAGGGAATATTTCAAGGTGGGCGACTACGACAAGGCCTGTGAGATCCTGCAAAAAGCCGCGGCTGAAAGCCCCAAGAGCGATGAGGTCAAGACCATGCTCTTCCGGGCCAAACTGAACAGTTATTATGCCCATCTCTTCCGCGCCCGGCAAAAAAGCAAGGACAACGACCGCCCCGCCGCCGTCCGCGAATACCAGAAAGCCCTGGCCGTCTTTCCCGGCAACACCCAGCTGCAGGAGGAATTCGCCGCCTTTGAAAATCCCCGGGAAAACGCCAAGGCGGAGGTCCCGAAGCCGTCCGTGGTCCCCCCGGTGCAGCTGAATATCAAGAAGGACGAAAGGGTCAGCCTGAGCCTGAAGAATACGCCGATCACCAACATCTTTAAAAGCCTGGGCAAGACCTACAACATCAATTTCATCTTCGACAAGGACTTCCGCGATTTCCTGCACAGCCTGGAGATCGAAAACACCACCTTTTACGAAGTGCTGAAAGTCCTGTGCATGGTCTCCGGCTCGCAGTACCGGGTGCTCGACGCCAATACCGTCATCGTCTATCCCGACATCTTCGCCAAGAAAAAAGCCTTCGACCTGCGCGGCATCAAGACCTTTTACCTGTCCAACATCAAGGCCGAGGACGCGCGCAAGATGATCCAGATCGTCTTCCGCGACGAGCAGATCATCATCCAGGAGGAGGCCAACCTCAATGCCGTGGTCATCCGCGCCGATTACAACACCCTGGCCGAGATCGAACGCTTCCTGACCCGCATCGATAAGGAAAGGAACGAGGTGGAGCTCAACGTGGAGATCATGGAGGTCAACCGCGGCGTCATCAGCAAGCTCGGGGCCGATTTCAGCAACGGCGTGTTCGCCATCGGCGGCGGCACGGTCGGGGACAGCGGCGAGATCTCCAAAACCATGAACTTCAAGGACCTGGGCAGCACCAATTTTTTTCTGACCATTCCCAGCGTGGCCATGAATTTCCTGGAGGCGGACGCCAACAACAAGATCATCGCCAAGCCCAACCTGCGCGGCATTGACGGCGAGGAGATGACCTTCATGGTCGGCGACGAGGTGCCGGTCCCTGAGACCCAGTTCCAGGCCATCGCCGCCGGTGGCATCAACTCCTCGCCGGTGACGACCTACCGCTATCGCAACGTCGGCGTCGAGATCAAGATCACCCCGTTCATCCACCAGAACAACGAGGTCACCCTGAAGACCAAGCTGACCATCAACTTCATTTCCAGCGGCGCCAACTCCTCGTTCCCGACCTTCGGCAAGCGCGAGATCGAGAACAAGATCCGCCTGAAGGAGGGGGAGACCAACATCATCGGCGGCTTGATCCGCGACGACATACGCGGCTCCATCAGCGGTGTCCCGTTCCTGGACAAGATCCCGCTGCTGGGCAAGCTGTTCGGCAACTCGGAGAAGACCATCAGCCAGACCGACCTGATCTTTTCCATCACCCCCAAGATCATCCGCAAGACCCCAATCAGCACCGCCGACATCGAGACCATCTGGAGCGGCAGCGAATGGGTCGGCGGCAGCACGGTTCCGCTGGAGCTGAAAGAGGAAGAAGGGAAACCGCTTCAGCCCAGAACCCAGCTGGGCAGCAATTGCCTGGCCATCGACCCGGAGCAGGCCAGCGTTT
>JAPKZL010000296.1 GCA_026393795.1 Candidatus Aminicenantes bacterium
CGCTGTCCGAAGCAAAACGACGCCCCTTTGCCGGACGAAATATTCCGGACCATTCGATCGCTTCCGTATATCCCCCATCACTTTCTCCTGCTCATAATGTTTTTTTTAGTCATGATTTTTGAATTGTCAAGTTGCCGATGAATTGGTATCGGTTTCGCCTGAAATTGGCCGCTGCTGCAGATAGTCGCGGATGCGGTCGCGGACGATCTGGTGGGTGCTCTCATCCTTGAATATTTTCTGCAGCCCGGCCAGCCCCAGGTAAGGGATGATTTTCAAAATGATCTTGATCGGCGCTTCCGGGTCATGGGCAACGGCCATGGCCACAGCCGGGTTCATGTGCCACTGGCTGTTATCAAAGGCGACATACAAATTGGCGCGCTCGCCATGGCGGTTGATGAAGCGCAAAACCACCGCTTCACTGCAATTGGGATTGTTGAGTATGGTTTCGATCAATTGCGTCTGATTCTCATCGTTGAAATTAAGCAGCAGCGAATTGGATGCGATTTTGAGCAAGGATATTTTTTCGCCCAGGGCCAGCCGCTTGTAGCGCTGGCTGAATTCCAGTTCGGCTTTCTTGCGGATAAAGGGCTGGGTTTTGACATTCTTGATGACCCGTACCAGGTCAGCGGCGAACAGCTTGCTGATAATGCCCAAGGAAATGCTCTGCGGAAACTTGGGATGCTGAACCAGGTGCAGCAGCACCCGGTAGTCGTTCTTGTGCAAGCGGTAGATTTCCTCCAGCTCTTCCTGGCTGATGCCGGAAAACTGAAGCTGCTTGATGACGTTCAACGTTGCCAACGGCGGTTAATGGTTGACCAGCAGGACAAAGACGCCGATCCAGAGAATGATGTTGACGGTGAAGGGCAGGTCGGTGTAAATGATCTCGGAAGGGCTTTCCCCCTCGCCCCTGGCGTAGGATAGGAAAAGATAGCGGAAGATGCCGAAGATGACGAAAGGCACCGTGTAAAAAAGCTTGGTCGAGTGAAACTTCTGCTGCACGTCCGGCGACAGGACATACATGATGTAGGCGATCAGGGTGGTGGCGGTGGAGATGCTGATCATCTGGTCGAGCAGACTGACCGTATAGCTGAGCAGGGTCTGGCGCGTAACTTTTTCCGGGACGATTTCCTGGATCTTGAGCAGTTCCTGGCGGCGCTTGATCAAGGCTAGGAAGATGGCCAGCAGGAAGGTGCTGATCAGGATCCAGGGATAGAGGGCGATGCGATTGACCGCTGCCCCGGCCATGACGCGCAGGACGAAACCGAAGGCGATGATCATGATGTCGATGATGACCATGCTCTTCAGGAACAGCGAATACAGGATATTGATGGCCACATAAAACAGGGAGATGTAAAAAAACTCGCGATTAAAAAAATAAATCAACGCCAGGACGCCTGCCAGCAAGACCACTGCGAAAATGGCGGCCTCAATGACCGGGAGGCGGCCGGAGGCGATGGGGCGGTTCCTTTTTTGCGGATGGTGCCGGTCGTGCTCGCGGTCCAGGATATCGTTGAAAATGTAGATGCCGCCGGTGACTAGGTTGAACAAGGCGAAGGCCAGCAGGGTGTTGCCAATGAAGTCCAGGTGGAACACGTGTTCCGCTTTCCTCTGGATCAGTACGAATATCATGGGCGCGAAAATGAAAACATTCTTCACCCATTGCTTGGGTCGCATGGAGATGAACAAATCTTTGATGTGCATGATGGTATTATACCAACGACTGGTTTTACTTTGCAACAGGAAAAGCAACACCGGAGCCGACCTTTTCACCACCATAACGGCTTGACTGGATAAGCGCGGAGGAGTATAAATGCCCCATGGCGCAAGAGTTGCTGTTGCAAACCAATTGCGGGGCATCGGGGGACATGATCCTCGCCGCCCTGATCGACCTGCTGGACGCGGGCGACGCATTCAGGCAAACCTTCGATAACATCGGCCTGGCCGTGACCGTTACCGTCGAAGACATCGTCAAAAACCATCTGCGCTGCAAACAGGTGACCGTCACCGCCCCAGCCGGCCGTCAAGCCAAAACAGGCCGACGCAGCCGCCAGGAAACATCCTTTTCCGACCTGGAGGCGTTCATCGCTTACGCTCCGTTTTCCACCGGGGTCAAAACCAACGCCCGCCGCATTTTTGAAGCCATTTTCAGGGCTGAAGCCGATGTCCACGGCGAAGAGCTGAAGAACGTCCACCTGCACGAGATCGGGGCCGACGATTCGCTGATTGACATCCTGGGTTTCTGCTGGCTCTGGGAAATGCTGGACTGCTGCCCACTTTTTTTCACCACCCTGGTCACCGGCCGCGGGGACATCCAGACGCGGCACGGGTTGCTGCCGGTGCCGCCGCCGGCCGTGCTCAACCTGATCAGAGGCCTGGAATACCGCAGCGGCGACATTGAAAGCGAATTGCTGACCCCGACCGCGGCCGCCATCCTGACCAGTTGCGGCCGGCAAGCGGACGGCGGGCGTACGCTAAAGGCGCTGAAAACCGGTTGCGGCGGCGGCCACAAGACGTTCCCCAATACCCCCAACATTCTGCGCGCCATCCTCTCGGAAACGGTGAGCCTGGCGGCTGCGCCGGCCCCTTGTGGGCCTGCGGCGAACGATCATGTCTGGGTGCTGGAATTCAGTCTCGACGACAGCAGCGGCGAAATGGTCGCCGCGGCCGGCGAAAAAATCGCCCAGGCCGGAGCCATGGATATTTTTATCGCCAGCGGCCTGATGAAGAAGGGCCGGCCGGGTCTTCAGCTCACCGTCCTGTGCGCCGACGCCGACCGCGAGAAGGTGATCGCGACGATTTTCCGGGAAAGCACGGTCATCGGCCTGCGCCAGCGCCGCGAGGAAAGGGTGATCCTGCAGCGGGAAACGCAAACCATCCGCGTCGCCGGATCGGAGGTGCGGGTGAAAATCAGCTCATGGGAAAACCGGGTCATGAATATCAAGCCCGAATTCGCCGACGTTTCGCTGCTGGCTGACAGCAAGCTCATTCCGCTCAAGCAAGCCATGCTCATGGTCCAGGGAGTCATTAATGAAAAATATGGATCTGTCCAAGATTAAGCAGGGAGTGCGCCTGATCCTCGAAGGCATCGGCGAAGAGGTCGATTCACAGCGCTTGGCGGAAACGCCGGCCCGGGCCGCCGACATGTTCGCCGAGATACTCTCCGCCACCGGCAGGGACCCGGGCGAGTTCCTGAAAGCGCTAACCGAGGAAAAACACGACGAAATGGTCATTCTCAAGGACATCCCCATCTATTCCCTGTGCGAGCATCATTTGCTCCCTTTTTCCGGCAAGGCCAGCATCGCCTATATCCCCAAGAAAGGCAAGATCATCGGGCTGAACACCCTGGGCTACCTGGTCGATTTTCTGGCCAAGCGGCTGCAGCTCCAGGAGCGGCTGACCAAGCAGATCGCCGACTACTTGGTGCAAGCGCTTGACCCGATGGGGGTGATGGTCGTCATCAAGGCCGAGCATTTGTGCATGGCCATGCGCGGAGTCAAGAAACCGGGATCGCTGACCATCACTTCGGCCGTGCGCGGCGTTTTTCGCGAGAACCTCGGCCCGCGCCAGGAGGCGATGTCGCTGCTGATGGCCCCGGAAAGCCGTTGAGCGCGCCGATGGAATAGGAAGAAATGAAGGCGAAGGAGGGCACATGACGGAAGTGAAAGGCGCGATCATCCATTCGATTCCCAAAAGCATATTGGACAAGTTCGGCCAGTACGGGCTGAAGCGCTGGCTAGAGCTGATATCGCCCGCTGCCCGCAGGATTTACAGCTCCGAAGTCGACCAGGAAGCCTGGTTCCCCCTGCAGGAGATGCTGATCAAGCCCATGGCCAACATCGCCCAGCTCTTCTACGACTGGGACCTGAAGGCGGCTTCCTGGGAGTTCGGCAGACTGAGCGCCGATGTCAGGTTCCACGGCGTGCTCAAGCTCCTGATCAAGATCCCCAAAACCAACGCGTTGGTCGAGAAGGCCGGTGAATACCTTTCCTCCTACTACCGCCCCTGCTCGATATCCGTCCCGATAAGCGAACCGAAGTTCTGCCTGGTGCGCATCAGCCATTTCCCCGAAATGGACAAAACCACCGAGTTCCGCATCTGCGGCTGGATGGAGCGCGCCCTGGAGATCGCGGGCTGTAAGGGAGTGACGGTGGAAATCGTCAAATCGCTGACCAATTTCCAGCCCGTTTCCGAATACGAGATACGCTGGAAATAATCTAGTTGAACATCAGGGTGAAGGGCATGGCCATGGCCGGGAAAAAGCGCTTGTAAACTTTCAGGCGCGCCTGAACGTCGAACGGATTCTCCGCCTTGACATCGGTCAGCGACATAATCATCTCCCAAAAAGTCTTCTTCTGCGGGTAAACGCGCACCCCCACCTTTTCACCCGCCGGGATGCGGGCCAGCTTCTTGGCCTCGGCCAGGGCCTCGTTCAGGCCGCCCAAGCCGTCAACCAGCTTCAAGGCCAGGGCCGCTTTCCCGCTCCACACCCGGCCTTGGGCGATCTTTTCCACGTCGGCCACGGCCAGCTTGCGGTTGTTGGCCACCTTTTTCACGAATTCTTGGTAAATGGCCTGCATCTCGCCCAGAACCTTCTGCTTCTCGCGGTCGGTAAAAGGCTTGTAATCGGAGTACATACCGGCAAATTCCGATGTTTTGACGATCTCTTTATCAATTCCCAATTTGTCGTACAAACCCTTCAAGACGAATTTTCCTCCATACACGCCGATCGAGCCGGTAATGGTTTCGGGCTGAGCATATATTTTTTGGGCGGCCATCGATATCCAATAGCCGCCGGAAGCGGCCAGGTCTGACATCGAGATGACCAAAGGTTTTTTCTTGGACAGCAATTCCGCCTCGCGCAGGATGACGTCCGAGGCGACGGCTGATCCTCCCGGGCTGTCGACGCGCAGCACGACCGCCTTGACCGCGTAGTTGTTCCTGGCCTGGCGCAGCTGTTCGGCCAGGGTATCGGCGCCAAGGACTTCGTCGCCCAGCAGCGACTGGCCCCCGCTCCGCCCCAGGTTGATCTCGCCGGAGGCGAAGATGACGGCGATTTTTTTGGCTCCGCTGAAAGGCAGCGGCGCGCTCGTCTTGGCGTAGGTCCGGAAACTCACCTCAGGGTATTGGGTTTTGAACAAACCATGCAGTTCATCCTCATAACCGAGTCTGTCGATAAATTTAGCTTTCACATATTCTTCCAGAGGCAGCGGCGATTGGTCGAGTATCTTCTTGACGTCGCCGGCGTCGAGCTTGCGGTTGACGGCGATGCCGTCGATTACGGCCCGATACAAATCATCGATCAAGGCTTGCATGGATTCGCGATGCTCCGGAGTCATGTGATCTTCGTTGAATGTATTGCTGCCGGTTTTATAATGGTACCACAGGTCCTGGATGGAGACAGCCGTGGAGGCGATGCCCGGGAAACGGCTGGTCACCGTGTCGGCCAAGGGACCGCTCAGATCTATCTTCAGGACCGCTTTGTCCGGGACATACGGTTCCTGGTTGAACTGCATGTAGATGAAACCGCCGATGATGAACAGTCCCAGCAGGATCACGATGACCACCAGCAGGACGATCAGTGCGCTTCGCTTCATGACGACTCCTCGAATATAGACTTTTAAAGGTATTATACTGATTTTGTCACATTAAAGTTTAGCTTCCCGGCCGTTTCCTGGAGGCGCATTGCGGCTCACGTCTGAACGCGAATTGAGCCAGATGGCCAGTATCATGATGCCGGCGCCGCTGAGAAGTCGCGGCCATTCCACCTGCTCGCCGAAAAAGAGCAGCGAAACCAGGACGGCCAGCGGGACCTTGGCGTTGTTGAAGACGGCCAGCAGGCCGGCTTCGACGCGGGTGGCGCCGACATTCCACAGGAAGAACCCCACTCCCGAGGCAAGCAAGCCGAGATAAACCAGAACCAGCCATTTTCCCGCGCTTAAACCCAGGACGATCGGGCCGGAAAAGAACAGCATGGCCAGCATAGCGGCCGCGGCCCCGCCTAGGTAGAGCCAGGCAAATATGTCGCGGTCCTTCCATTGTCTGGCAGCAGCGGGCAGCCGACGGTACCAGACCTGGCCGACGGCGAAGCAGGCATTGGAAGCTTGGACGAGCAGAAAACCCGGCAGCAGGCCGTCGCCCGCCAAGCCGGCGTAGACGATCACCGCGGTGCCGGCAACGGCCAGCAGCGCCGTCCAGAGATGGCGCGCTTGGAGGCGTTTCTCCCACAGATCGGCGGCGACGGCCACGTAAAGGGGGGTAAAAATGGTGAACAAGGCCACCTGGTGGGCGGCCAGGAAGCGGAACGACTGGATGTAAAAAACGTACATCAGGCCGTATTGGACCATGCCGATGAAAAACAGGCGCAGCGCCGTGGCTGCAGGCGTTTTTCGCGGTTTCCACATCGGCAGGAACAGGAACAGGGCCAGGGCCAGGCGGACGAAGGCGACGAAATTGGCGTCCACGTTCCCCAGGTATTTCTTCACTAGCCCGAAAGAAAATGCCCAGATGAAGGAAGTGATCAGTAGCAAAACCATTGCCTGAATATAGCAGATTCCTTCAGTTTCACAAAATACCAGTAAAATGAAAAGAAAGCTCTAATCCCCCCGGCTTCGCCACCCCCCTTGAGTAAGGGGGGTTAAAGGAAAACGTTATAACCCGAAGCAAATCCCAATTAAAATTCTTCTTCTCTTCTCCCCCCCTTACCAAGGGGGGAAAAAGGAGGGCTCAGTAAAGTAATCTTAACAACACCGTTGCGGGTACTGGTATCGCTACCAATGTCACATGTCCCCGAGTGATGATGGATGAAGTTTTGCTTCAACAAGCGCTTAAACTGATCAGCAAGGAAAAGAAAATCCGGGCATTGGAAAAGGAACGGGCTGAACGGCTGGTGAAATTGGAAGAATTAAATCAAGAGTAATACTAAGTGGAAGGTGTCTCTATTTTTTTCAGGATTTACTAAAGCAGCATCAACTGTTAAATTGTTTGCACTCTCGAAAATTTGAATTCCAATTTTTTGAACAGGAACAATAGCTGATGGAGTCAATATATCAGGAGAAGGACTCGGAACATTAGCTGCACCAAATCCAAATTCTATATATATTCCCCAAAGACCTTCATGAATGTCTGAATCTTTTATGAGAGCTGTAGCTAATTCCTGATAGGTATAAGTAATTTGATTTTGTTTTTTCATATTTTATCTCCTTTAATTATACATACTATTAGCTGTATTTTTGGAT
>JAPKZL010000297.1 GCA_026393795.1 Candidatus Aminicenantes bacterium
CCTTCGACGTCATCATCCTCATCGGCCGGCCGGCAGCCGGTAAATCGGAGGTCATCGACTACCTGAAGAAAGTGCCATTGAAAGAGCGCGTCAAGCGTTTCCATATCGGCGAGTTCCAGGAGATCGATGACTTCCCTATCCTCTGGGAGCGCTTCGAGGACGACGACCTGATGGAGGAGATGGGGCAGCCGCGCCTGATCACGGACAAAGAGTTTACCTACGAGGGCAAGACCATGCCCGGCTATGTCTTCAAGAACAAGTGGTTCTGGAACTTCCTCATCAAGAAGCTCAACCTCGCCTACGCCAAGATGCTGCGCGATGATCCCGCCTTCCATGAGACCAAGACCCTGTTCATCGAGTTCGCCCGCGGCAGCGAGCACGGCGGCTTTCGCGAGGCTTTCTCCTACCTGTCGCCTCAGGTCCTAGACCATGCCGTCGCACTCTTCATCAAGGTCGACTGGCCCGAGTCGCTGCGCAAGAACCGCCGCCGCTTCAACCCCGACCGCCCCGATTCCTGGCTGCAGCATGCCCTGGAGGACAAGAAGATAGAAATGTTGTACAAGGAGTCGGACTGGGACGAGTTCGCCTCTGACCCGAAATTCCTGCCTGCGGGAGAACGGAAGGTTCCCTATGCCGTTTTCGAGAACATGCCCGAAAAGACCGACAAGCCCGATGTGCTGGGCGCCCACCTGGAGGAAGTCCTGCATAAGCTCTGGAGCGACTGGCGCCAGGTGAAATCATGAGCCTCCTGTCGCGCAATCCCCAGGGCCATTCCTCCGCCTTTCGCCGCCGGCGCTTCCTGAACTGGTTTCCACTGGGGTTGACCTACGCAACCATGTACATGGGCCGCTACAACTTCAACGTCATCAAGAACGACATCGGCGCCTGGTACCACCTGGACAAGGCGCAGATGGGGCTGATCGCCACCTTCGGCTTCTGGACCTACGGTTTGAGCGTCATGTTCAACGGTCCACTGGCCGACCGCATCGGCGGCCGCAGGGCCATCCTGATCGGCGCCCTGGGAGCGGGGCTGCTCAACCTCGCCGTGGGCCTGATGTTCTTCAACGGCTGGACGGGGCACGTGTTGTGGAACATGAGCTGGCTCTGGAGCCTGAACATGTATTTCCAGAGCTTCGGCGCCCTGTCGGTGGTCAAGGTCAACTCCACCTGGTTCCACGTGCGTGAGCGCGGCATCTTCGGCGGCATCTTCGGCATCATGATCTCGTCGGGCTATTTCCTGGCCACCACCGTTGGCTCGGTGCTGCTGGCATCGTTCGCCAACTGGAACGTCATCTGGTTCGTGCCGGCTGCGGCCATGGCCACCATGTTCCTGGTCGATCTGCTGTTGGTGCGCAACCGTCCCAGCCATGCCGGCCACGCCGATTTTGACACCGGTGACGGCTCCAATGCCCACCATGCCGAGGACGCGCCGCTGCCGTTGAAGGAGCTGCTGGCCAAGGTGTTCAGCAACCCGGTGATCGTCTTCCTGATCGGCGCCGAGTTCTGCACCGGATTTGTGCGCCAGGGGGTGATGCTCTACTTCACCGAGTATCTGGCCGAGGTCTATCGGCTGCCGAAAACGGTGCCGCTCTTCTGGTGGACCGGGGTGGCCTTCATGCTCGGCGGCATCCTGGGTGGCCTGCTGTGCGGCTGGATGAGCGACAGCCTGTTCCAGTCTCGGCGCCCGCCGGTGGCCTTTGTCTTCTACTTGGTGCAGGTGGCCATGCTGGCGCTGCTCGGCCTCAGCCTGGGCCGCGGCTCATGGCTCGGCCAGCTCTGGGCGGTGGTGCTGCTGGGGCTGACGGCCATGTTCATCTTCGGCGTGCACGGCATGCTGTCGGGAACGGCGTCGATGGACTTCGGCGGCCGCAAGGCGGCGGCCACCGTAGCCGGGGCGCTCGACGGCATCCAGTACGTGGGCAGCGGCCTGACCGGATTCGGCTTGGGCTGGGTGTTGAAGACCTACGGCTGGGACGGCGTCGGTGCTGCCGGCCACGCCCCGGCCAATGCCTGGGTCTGGGTCGGCTGCATCATCCCCTTCAGCCTGATCGGCGCCTTGGTCATGACCCGCATCTGGCACGCCAAGCCCGGCCCCGCCGCCCATTGACGGGGGCCAGAAAAAAATGACGGCCTCGGCGCGGCGCCGAGGTAGACAAACTAGATCCACCGAAGCGGTGGATAGTTTGAGCTATCCCTGGCGGCTGTTGTATATCGTTCCCTGTTTTTTCTTGTACAGTTCGAGCACGGCGGCGGCCTCGGCGCGCAGGACTCCCGGATCGACCGCGATGCCGCGTTTTTCCAGCTCCTGCGGCCAGGCGGCCGGCAGCGGCCCTTCGTCGAAGCCGAGGATGGTGGTAACGTCAGCGGCGGTGGCGGCGAAAACCAGCCGCGTGACCCCCGACCACAAGGTGGCGCCCAGGCACATCAGGCAGGGCTGGGAGCTGGCCGCCAGTTCGGCGGGCCGGGCCGGGTCGCTGCCCAGGTCCCAGCTGCCCAGGTTCTTCTGGGCGAAGGCCACGGCTATCATTTCGGCGTGGGCCGGCGAGCAGTTCAGCGGTTCGACGCGGTTGACTCCGGCGCCCAGCAGCCGGCCGCTGGACGATTCAAACACCGCGGCGGCGAAAGGCCCGCCGCTGGCGTGCTCCACGTTCTGCCGCGAGAGGCCGATCACCCAGCGCATTCTTGCTTCGGGATCGGGCAGGAGCAGGGCTTTGCCTGACAACATCTCGTTCAGCCATTCCGGCAAGTTGAGGGTAACGGATGTTGGATATTTCATTGAATAGATTATACCATAATGAACCATCGCACTCAGTGACAAGTGACGAGGTAGGACTAAAATCCCAAATCACAAGCACCAAATTCCAAATAAGCACCAAGCACCAATGAGCAAATGACCCAAACTGAGAACAGTGTCCGTGACAGTGTCGGTGACAGCAAGAAAAGATCGTCATGCCGTTCTTGACTTTGCTGACACGGGCACTCACATTTGCCATGGTTTTTGTTTCGGACATTGGAATTTGGAAATTGGAATTTATTTGGGATTTGGAATTTGTGATTTGGATTTTAAATCTTACTCATCATGCCCAATGGTAGTTCGTTGCCAATCGCACTGTTTACCGCATATCATAAGCCGGGCATTCTTGACATTAGGCGACGACTTACTTATTATTGTTTTTTTTAATGGAGTCACCACCATGCAGATCAAAGTGAACGGCGAAACAATCGAGATTTTTTCCGGGGCCAGGGTAAAAGACGTGCTGCGCAAGTACTCGCGCCCGGAGTTGAAGCGGGTGCAGGCGGATGAAAAAATGGTCTGCGACCGCTGCGGTCACGAAGTGGGCCTTGAGGGTGAGTTGAGCGGCGGCGAAGAACTGGTCGTCAAAAAGCGCCCCGCGCCGGAGTCACGCTCATGAAGCGCCCGCTTGCTTCCGGCCGCGCCCGGTGCCTGTTCGTGCTTTTGCTTTTCGCGATTTTCGCCCTGCCTTCCTGCGCCAGCGTGCCCACGGCGCGGGCGCAGTCACAGCAGCCGGCCGAAACCCGCATTGTCATCTTCCATTCCAACGACATCCACGGCAAGATCGTCAATTTCGCCAAGGTGGCCGCCATCATCGACGCCGAGCGCAAGGGCGGCGCCGATGTCTTTTATTTTTGCGCCGGCGACAATTTCACCGGCAACCCGGTCATCGACCAGTACGATCCGCCCGGCGAGCCGATGCTGGCGCTGCTCAACCGCCTGGGCCTGAACCTGATGTGCCCCGGCAACCACGATTTCGATTACGGGCTTGAGAACCTGCGCCGCTTCGACGCCCGGGCTCATTTTTCCATGGTTTCGGCCAACATCGAAGCACCGTCCGGCCTCCTGCCGCAGCTGCAACCCTCGACCGTTCTCACTGCCAGAAACGGGATCAAGATAGCCGTTTTCGGTCTGATCCAGATCGAAGCCGGCAACGGCCTGCCCTCGACGCATCCCGACAAGATCAAGGGATTGCGTTTCAGCGAACCGCTGGCCAAGGCCCTGGAGATGAAAAAACTGCGCGCCGGCAACGACGTGCTGATCGGCCTGACCCACATCGGCTACGACCAGGACCTGCTCCTGGCCGGGATGATGCCCGAGCTCGACGCGATCATCGGCGGCCACTCGCACACCCGCGTCGACCCGGCCGAGACCGTCAACGGCGTCCTGGTCGCCCAGGCCGGCAGCGACAACCGCTACCTGGGCCGGGTGGAGCTGCTGATCCGGAGCGGCCGCGTGGTCGAGAAAAAGGGAACGCTGATCGACCTGAAGGAGACCTTGGCCGAGGCGGCCGATGTCAAGGAGATGATCGTCCGCTTTAACCAGAACCCGGCTTTCGCCCGCGTCATCGCCGAAGCCCCCCAGGAGATAGCCGGCAAGGAGGCCCTGGGCAGCATGATGACCGACGCCATGCGCCAGGTGCACGGACTGGACATCGCCTTCCAGAACGGGGGCGGCATCCGCCTCAACCAGCTGCCGAAAAAGATCACCCTCAAGGACATCCTCACCCTCGACCCCTTCGGCAACCAGGTGGTGCAGTTCACCCTGACCGTTGCCGAGATCCGCTCCCTGATCGCCGCTTCGTTTGCCAAGGGCAACGACATCGACCTGCAGGTCTCGGGCATCACCTACGTGGTGCGCGGCGACCGCGCCGGCCGCATCAGCGAGATCGTGCTGCGCGCGGCCGACGGTACGCCGCTGGCCGAGGACGGGAAATTCCAGGTGGGCGTCTCCAGCTACGTGGCCAGCTCGTACAAGTTCACCCACCAGGACCCCGGCCGCTCATTGCAAGCGACTACGGCCGAGGCCTTGATCCGCTACCTGCAAAGCGGCGTCGACCTGGGCATATACCGCGACATCCATCGGGCTTTTTACGAAACAACCGGCGCCGCTCCCCGGAACTGAAGGGCGCAGGAGATAAAAACATGGCCCAACTCTACTTTCGCTACTCGACCATGAACGCCGGCAAGTCGACCGAGATCCTCAAGATCGCCCACAACTACGAGGAGCAGAACAAGCACGCCCTGCTCTTCACCCCGGCCATCGACGACCGCTTCGGCCGCGGCAAGATCACCTCGCGCATGGGCTTCCAGCGCGACGCGCAGATCATCAACAGCAGCACCGACATGCTGCGCCTGGCAGCCGAGGCCAAGCCCGACTGCGTGCTCGTGGACGAGGGGCAGTTCCTGACCCGCGAGCAGGTGGTCGTGCTCACGCGCATCGTCGACCAGCTGAATATCCCGGTCATCGTCTACGGCCTGAAGAACGACTACCGCAACCATCTCTTCAGCGGCAGCGAGGCGCTGCTCCTCTTCGCCGACAAGGTCGAGGAGGTCAAGGCCGTCTGCTGGTACTGCACCAAGAAGGCGACCATGCTGCTCAAGTACAAGGACAGCCGGCCGGTGGGCGAGGGACCGCAGATCGAGATCGGCGGCAACGACAAGTATGTGTCGGTGTGCCGCCGGTGCTACGGCCAGCGCTTAGAGATTAAGTAAAGCTCGGTTTACGGCGGACGGTTTACGGTGGACGGAAAAAATTCCAAGTTCCAAGCACCAAATTACAAACAAGCACCAAGCACCAATGACCAAATGACCAAAACGAAGAGAATAAATAAAATTTCAGCGATAAGGACTCGTTATTGCCGCCCATTAAGCACCTCGGGTTGAGATTTTTCAGATAAAATCAACAATTTATCTTAATTAAAGCCTCGGAAAATGTCAAATGTGATTTAACGAAATACGTAACGC
>JAPKZL010000298.1 GCA_026393795.1 Candidatus Aminicenantes bacterium
CTCAATTATATAACCTATTGCCGCGGTCATGTCAACTGGAAAAGAGGCTTGCCGACAGGGAAAAGAGTCCGGTTTAAGGGCACCCTCAACGGGTATTCTAAGGACCCCTTCTTCAGGGACACTAAGGGCCAACGTGGATCATTTCCTGCTCTTGCCCGAACTCCTCCAGCCGCTCGAGGCTGCCGTTTTCCAGGTCGAGCAGCTTGTAATGCCCCATCTCCATCATCGCGAAATAGAGGAGCAGATTCTTCTTCTGGAGATCGTCGTTGAAACGCTCGGCCAGCTGCAAATAAAAATCGTGGGCGGCGCGCTCGGCCTTCATGGCCTGGGCGATCACCTCGCTCAGCGGGACCTGGTCATCGCCGAAATTGATCTCCGGCAGCGGCACCACCGGCTGCGCCGGGACGACGATCGTCCGGCCGGGAAAGCGCTGGCCAAAAATTCCCTCGAGTGCCTGGCGGTGCTTGTTTTCCTCAAGGGCGAGGAAGTCAAGCCGCTCGCGCAGGAACGCATTCTGCACCCGCTGCGCCAGCCGGGCATAGACGTCGTGGCTGCCGATTTCGCTTTTCAGGGCGGCCAGGAGGAGATCGGCCAGCTCGTATTTGGACAGATCCATTTTTTTCATGGTTGTTCTCCCATGTTCAATAATTTTCGACGAACACCTCGAAATAATCCCGCGGATGGTCGCAGACCGGGCATTTTTCGGGGGCTTCGCTCCCTTCGTAGACAAATCCGCATTCGCGGCATTTCCACAGCACCTTGCCGTCCTTTTTGAAAACCTTCTGGTTCTTCACGTTCGCGAGCAGCTTGCGGTAGCGGGCTTCATGCCTCTTTTCCACCGTGGCCTGGATCTCCACCACCTCGCCGTTCATGACTGCGACCAGGTGCTTGTAGAACAGCTTGGCGTGGCTGCGCTCGTTCTCGGCCGTTTCCAGGAAAATCTCCTCTATCTGCTTGAATCCTTCCTTGCCGGCCGTCTTGGCGTAATAGGTGTAGCGGTTGCGCGCCTGCGACTCGCCGGCAAAAGCCTTCATCAGGTTTTCGGCTGTTTTCGTCCCTTTCAGATTTTTCATTTTTACCTCCAGTCGCATTTTAGCCGATTTTCGTTTCAAGTCAAGATTAAAGGCAGGGTCTTGCTTTGATTGGCTTACCGGTCCATCAGTGACATCAGTCTGTCCATGTCGGCGCCGGGGCGGAGGATGGCGGGCGGCGTTTTCGTCAGGTCGACGATGGTCGAGCCCCGGGAAGGGGGCAGGATGCCGCCGTCGATCAGAAGATCGACTTCAGGAAATTCAATAGCGATGGCGACCGGGTCGTTCAACGGCGGCCGGCCGCTGCGGTTGACCGAGGTGCTGAACAAAGGCAAGGCCAGCTTTTCGATCAGCTCCAGCAGCAACGGCAGGTCGGGCAGGCGGATGCCGATCGTATCTCTATTTTTTAAAAGCCGGCGATCAATTTCGGGATTGGCTTTGAATATGAAGGTGAACTTGCCCGGCAGCAGCCGCATCAGACGCTTCCGGAAATTTTCGGGAATGTCGGCTGCCAGGGCCTCCAGCATGGCCAGCGAGCCTACCGCCGCCGAATAGGGCTGGTCACTGCGCTTCTTCAAGCGATCGATCTTTTCGATCGCAACCGGGGAATAAAAATTCCCGCCCAGCCCGTACAGGGTGTCGGTGGGATAAACGATCACCCCATCGGCGCGGATGCAGTCGCGGATCTTATTGAAATTATCGGCTTCGTTGATGGCGGCGAAAGGGACGGTGATCATGGATAAAGGAGAAACGGACCAACCGCTTCATTGCAGGCGGACAGCTCTTGTTCGATCGCTTTGCGGATGCCGCCGAAGGGGATGCTTTTTTCGATGGCCTGGCGGATGAAGGGCGAGCCGCAGATCATGTCGATGGGCGGGCGCTTGTATTCGAACTCGTAGGGCGGCTCCTGCCAGCGGAAATCGCCGGGATGCATGTGACGTGCCAGGCGGATCATCTCATAGTAGACCTCGAAGCTGCGGAAGGGCGAGCGGTTCATAACCTGGACCTGGAGGCCGCGGCAGACCCGGCCGGCGAACTTGGAAAACTCGGGCTTGAAAAAAACCGGGATGAACGCCACACCGGACAGCCGCAGCCGCTCCATCCCGGCGCGCAGCCCAACATGGTCGAGGAAGGGGCTGCCGATGAACTCGAACGGCCGGGTCGTCCCCCGCCCCTCCGACAGGTTGGTCCCCTCGACCATGACCGCGCCCGGGTAGACCAGGGCGGCGGCCAGGGAGGGGAGGTTGGGCGACGGGTAGGTCCAGATCCCGTCCCAGAAATCGCGGCGCCGCCAGTGGCGGGCCTTGACCACGGTCAGCTGCAGATCCAGTCCGAAATAGCTCAGGGCGAAGGAGAGGTATTCGCCGACAGTCAGCGCATGGCGCATGGGGACCGGCAGCTGGCCGACCATGCTGAAATAATCGGGCCGGCAGGCAGGGCCTTCACAAACGATGCCGTTGAGCGGATTGACCCTATCCAGGACGATCACCTCGATACTGCGGCCGTTTAAGGCACGCATGAGCATCACCAGGTGGTTGACGAAGGTATAGACCCGGGTGCCGGCGTCAAAGACATCGACCAGGACGGCATCCAAGCCATCCAGCCAGCTCTCGTCCGGGAGCAGCGATTTGCCGTAAAGGCTGCGCACGACCAGGGACATCTCCGGCCAGGCGTGAGACGGCGACAGGACCATGTTGTCCTGGCGGTCGATGAAAAACCCGTGCTGCAGCGACCAGATGGCGCGCAGCCGCTCGCCGGCCAGCCGGCGCACAGTCTCGTAGACCGGGCGGCCGTCGGCGCCGACCGTCGCGCTGCCGGTGACCAGGGCAAAAGACCTGTTACCGACGATTTTTTTGAATGCCAGCGGCAGGACATCGATGCCATTCATTATTTTAGCCACGATCATCTCCGGCAACCAAGTATAACATTGGGCTTCAAAAGTCAAGCGCTATAAAACTTGAAGCCAATCCCCCCACGCCCCCCTTGGTAAGGGGGGTACTGAAAGCTGGGGTTCTGAATATATATAAACAAACCCTCCAAATGGGCCAGGAAACAAATGCGTATTGAACTCCCACCCGAATTCTGCTATACTTTTTTTTTCACGGAGGCAGATGTGTACAATACGAACGGTATAGATAGCAAGTTCAGGCTGGCCATACTGGTCGCCCGGCGCGCCAAGCAGCTCATCGGCGGCGCCAAAAGAAAAGTCGAAATCAAGGCCGAAAATGTCCTGACCATTGCCATGGAAGAATTCAAGCAGGGGAAAATAGATTTTGACGTTCTCAACCAGGACCAAACCCTTTTGGACGAGGAAAGCCAGAAACTCGAGGCCGAAGCGGGAACTGAAAAAAAAAGCGAACTGGTCGAGGAACTCGAAGCCAGGGAAGAAGGGGACCAGCCGCAACCCGAATCCTGACCGCTTGTTCTTGAATGAACACCGTCATCCGCGCGCCCAACTGGATCGGGGACGGGGTCATGAGCTTGCCCGCGATCCGGGCTTTCAAGGAATTTTTCCCCGCTGCCAGGTTGACCCTGTGCGTCAAGCAATACCTGGCCGACCTGTTCCTGAATATCGCCGAAATCGACGAGATCGTAGCCATCCCCGACCGTTGGACCGCCGGGAGCTACCTGGACCAGCTGCGCCGGCTCTGGGGAAAACGCTTC
This sequence comes from Candidatus Aminicenantes bacterium, assembly GCA_026393795.1. Classification (NCBI taxonomy): domain Bacteria; phylum Candidatus Aminicenantota; species Candidatus Aminicenantota bacterium. Next base: position 3,696 of record JAPKZL010000298.1, read on the forward strand.
GACCGCGGCATCCTGTTCACCAACTCCTTCTCGTCGGCCCTGTTTTTCCGCCTGGCCGGCATTCGCCGCCTCAGCGGCTACGACCGCGACGGGCGCGGCTGGCTCCTGGCCGACAAGACTCCCGAAAGCGACGACCGCGAACACCACCAGTTCCACTACCTGCGCATCGTCGAGCACCTGGCCGGGCAAAAGACGACCCGCTCCTTTTCCGCCGCTCTGGAGCTGTCAGCCGAGGAAAAATCCCGGGCGGCCGTCATCAGGTCCGGATTGGGAATAGAGGCCGGACGCGACCTGGTGGCCATCGCTCCGGCGGCGGCCTACGGCAGCGCCAAGACCTGGCTGCCGGAACGCTTCCGGGCCGTAATCCACGCCTGGCGGGAATCCCACCCGACCAGCGCCGTTCTGCTGCTCGGCAGCCCGGGCGAAAGGGATAAAGTGAGCGCCATCGCCGCTGGCCTGCCCGGAGGCGTGCACAACCTGGCCGGGCGCCTGAGCCTGCGCCAGACCATCATCCTCCTCGCCGGCTGCCGGCTGGTCATCTGCAACGACTCCGGGCTGATGCACATCGCTTCCAGCCTGCAGGTCCCGCTGCTGGCGATCTTCGGACCGACCGAGCATCAGAAGACCCCGCCGCTGGCCGGGCCGTGCCGGATGCTGTACCACGGCGCCGATTGCGCCCCCTGCCGCCACCGCGAATGCCCGACCGATCACCGCTGCATGACCGCCGTGACCTGCGCCGAAGTTCTGGCCGCGGCCGAAGCGCTCTGGCAGCACAAATCATCCGCCTATCCTGGCGGATCTGATTTGTCTGCCCCCGCAGGGGGAAAGAACTAAAATGAACAAAGCCGCATTTTTAGACCGCGACGGAACCCTGATCCAGGACTTGGGCTACATCTGCCATTTTCACCAGGTCGGTTTTTTTCCTTCCGCGGCTGCCGCCGTGCGCGCGCTGAACGAGGCCGGCTACCTGGTCATCGTGGTCAGCAACCAATCGGCCGTGGCCCGCGGCATCTGCCGCGCCGAAGATATCGAACGCCTGCACCGGGAATTGCAGGCGCATTTCAAGAAAGAAGACGCCGTCATCGCCGCCTTCTATTACTGCCCCTTCCTGGCCAACGGCGCGGTCAGCCGCTATCGGTGCGAAAGCCCGCTGCGCAAGCCGGAGCCGGGGATGCTGCTCCAGGCCGCCCGCGACTTCGAAATCGACCTCCCCGCCTCCTTCATGATCGGCGACAAAACGGACGACATCCTGGCCGGGAAAAGGGCCGGCTGCCGGACCATGCTGGTGCGCACCGGCCAGGGCCGGGGCAACGAACATTCATGGCCGGACAACGGGCAGCGGCCCGATCACATCGTCGACGACCTTCTGGCCGCCAGCGCCATCGTCGCCTCGCTGGCCGAGGTCAAGAAAAGCTGAGTCCGTGGGCGCAAGAAAAACCGCCCGCAGGTGTTATAATGAATCATGACCAGAGAAATGCTGAGCGATGACGAGATCATCACCGCGGTGCTGGAGGGCTGCCCCGACGATTTCGCGATCTTGATCAACCGCTACAGCGGCAAAATCATCAAATTCATCAACAGCATGATCGCCGACCGCGACGAGGCCCAGAGCATCGCCCAGGACGTGTTCATCAAGATCTTCCAGAACCTCCCCTACTACAAAAAACAGAACAACTTCTCGGCGTTTATCTTCAAGATCGCCAAGAACATGAGCCTGAACTGGATCAACCGCCAGAAGCGGACCGTTTTTTTTTCCCGCCTGCTCGGCCAGGCTTTCAACCAGGCGCCGTTCCGGCAGGCCCAGGTCCAGCCCGTTGACCCGGAACAGGCGGAGCGGGACGAAACAATCACCCAGAGCCTGCGCCGCCTGCCCGAGGAGCAGCGCCTCGCCCTGATCCTAAAAATCTATCTCGAGTTCTCCTATAAGCAGATCCACGAGATCAGCGGCTGGTCGATCCCCAAGATCGAAACCCTGATCTCGCGGGCCAAAAGCCGGCTGAAAAAAAATATCGCCATGCAAGATAAAAACTCCGGCTTTGTTTACCAAGCGAGGAAAAAATGAAGTGCAAAAAAGTACATTCGCGGCTGAGCGCCTACCAGGACGGCGAACTGCCGGTCGCGGAAGCGGGCGAACTGGAGCGCCACCTTGGAGTTTGCGCCGCCTGCCAGTCCGAGTGGAGGGACACCCAGGCCCTGGTCGCCGGCCTGCGCCGTTTGACCACGCCGGCTCCCTTTCCCGGTTTTTCCTCACGGGTCATGGCCTTCTTGCGCGATCGGCCCGAAAAAAAGCGCCGCTGGCTGCCCTCTTTGGCTTACACGCTCGCCCTGCTGCTGATTTTCATCAGCGGCTTCCTGCTGGAAGTGTCGAGCAACGGCCAGTACCAGACCGGAACGGCCACCGGCCAGCGCCAGAACGGCACGGCCCCGAAAACAGCCGCGACCTTCAGCGCCGTGCTGGCTGAGAACCAGGGACTGGGGCTGCTGGCCGTCCAGGACAGCACCCTGGAATTGTGCAGCGGGGGCGCCTATGAAAACTAACCGCTGGCTCCCTTTTCTGCTGGCCCTCTCGCTGGCTTTGAACCTGGCTTTCCTGGCCGCCCTGGTTTACAAAAGGGCCATACTCAGGAAAAGCATTGTCCGGCCCCGGCTGGAAATAAAAGATGATTTCAGCCTGTCTTCCGGGCAGGAGGCGCAGGTGCGCGAAATCATTCACAGGTTCAAACTCAATTCCCTCCAGTCCAAGGAAGACATCCGCGATAAAAGGGTGGAAATCATCGAAGAACTGGGCAATCCCACCTGCGCTGCCAAGAAAGTCAACAGCCTGGCCGACGAACTGAATCAGTTGGAAAACCAGCTGAACCGGGATTTTCTTGCCGCCCTGCTTAAAATCAATGACATTCTCGAACCCAGCCAGCGGCTCAATTTGCTGTACCGCCTGAGCCGCAACTGGTTCTTTCTGACCCCAATCCGCGAAAAAGGAGGAGCCGATGAATAAAAAAATCGTCATTTTTCTGGTGCTGCTGATCGCGCTCGGCCTGGCCGTCCAGGCCCAAGCGAATAAAAAGATGTGGCCCAATATGCTGGGCAACCTGAGATTCGGCTTGTACATGGCCGAAAACAACCTTTTCGAAGCCCGCTTCATCCTGCGTTTGAAAAGTGAAATCGGCCTGACCCCTGAACAGGAGCAGAAAATCGAAGACATGCTGCTGGCCAACGAGGAGGCCACCATCCGCCGCTCTTCGGACATCAAGGTGCTGGAATTGAAATTCGCCGCCCTGCTCAAAAACAACCGCATCGACCGCCGCGAAATGGAAAGCATGGCCCGCGCCATGGGCAAATTGAAAACCGATCTGCAGGTCGACCACCTCAACTACCTGCTCGACGTGCGCGACACGCTGACGCCGGAGCAGATCCAGAAAATCGAAAAACTGAAAAAGGATATCCCGGAACGGATTCGCGACAGAATGCACGGGCGCCGGGGCGACTTTCCCCCGCCCATGCCGCCCGATGAACAGGGCGACGAACCTTCCGACTCCGAAGCTCTATAAAAAGTCCTACTCTTCCTCTTCCTTGACCCGGCCTTCCTTGACCGCCTCGGCGACGATCTTTTTCTGCACTTGTCCGGGCACTTCTTCGTAATGGGAGAATTCCATGAAAAAGCTGCCGCGACCGCCGGTGATCGACGTCAGCGTCGGCTCGAAATCGAGCATTTCCGACATGGGCACCGAGGCCTTGACCACGTGGTTCTTGCCCTTGGTTTCCATGCCCTGGATCCGGCCGCGCCGGCCGCTCAGGTTGCCGTTGATCTCGCCCATGAACTCCTCGGGAATGACCACTTCCACCTTCATCACCGGCTCCAGGATGGTGGGCTTGGCCGCCTTCATGGCCATCTTGAAGGCCATGGACGACGCCATTTTGAACGCCATGTCCGAGGAATCGACTTCATGGTGGCTGCCGTCATACAGCTCGACTCTGAAATCGACCACCGGGTATCCGGCCAGCACGCCGGTGTTCTTGGCTTCGATGATCCCCTTCTCGATGGCCGGCACGAAGTTGCGCGGGATGGACATGCCGACCAACGAATTGGCGAATTCGAAATCGCTGCCGCGCGGCAGCGGTTCCATGCGGATCAGGACGTGGCCGTACTGGCCGCGGCCGCCGCTCTGCTTCTTGTATTTCTTCTCGACGTCGGACTTGCCGAGCACGGTTTCACGGTACGCAATTCTGGGCGGCCTCATCATCACTTCCACCCCATATTTGCGTTTCAGCTTGTTGACCACCAGTTCGACGTGCATATGGCCGTTACCGGAAATGACAAGTTCCTTGGTTTGCGGATCGCGCAGTATCTTCAGAGTCGGATCCTCCTCCATGATGCGCTGCAGGGCCGTGGAAATCTTACCTTCATCGGCCCGAGACTTGGGTTCGATGGCGAAAGAAATGGATGGC
>JAPKZL010000299.1 GCA_026393795.1 Candidatus Aminicenantes bacterium
GTGACGCGTGACAACACAAATCATCCGCCAGTCTTGGTGGATTTGATTTGTTTGTCCTCGAAGAGGATGCGAAACGCGCAACGAGGAAGAAAAGGCAAAACGCAATGTAGGGGCGGTTCGTGAACCGCCCTCTTGACAGATGACGCAAGCGTCTACCAAAAGAAAAGAAAAAATTCAGAGTAAGAATTCCTATTTACTTGTCATTAAAGACAATTGATCTGCCTTTTTTCGAAATGCAGATTGGCTTTTTATTAGGAGTGATTTGAAGACAGATTTCTTTTTTGGACAGGCTGGCGATGTCAACGGTCAAACGATCGGAACTTTCGAAACTGAAGCTGTCGCCGGCTTTGTGCACGTCTATTTTGAAACGATCACCGTTGACCGCAAAGCTGTAGCAGTCGAAATCCTCCTCCAGCCCCAGCTGGCCGCGCAGGACCGCTTCGCCCAGGACGCCGGCGGCCCCGGCGTAGAACGACGCCCCCTGGCCGTTGCCGGCCCGGTCGGACCATTCGAAGATGTTGTTGTCGCGGAGATTCTTAACGACGATCTCTTTCAGGTATGCCTCGGCTTCATTGCGAAACCCGGCCTGATAGAGGGCCGCGACCATCCGGCCGCCGATCCAGTCCCATTCGCCCCCGTTTTGATAGCTCCAGGGGGAAAGGAGGGGATGGGGGAAAAAATCCCGCGGATAAGGCGGCAGCAGGGTGAAAGAAACGCTGCGCAACCCGAATTGTTTTTTCCTTTCCTCCAGGACTTTGATAAAACGTTCGATCTCGGAACGGCTCATCAGGCCGGCGCGCATAGCCTCGGCATTGCCGCCAATGGCCAGGATCTCCTCTTCCATGGTCAGGAACTCCTCTTTGCCCTCCAGGCGGTGGACGAGGAAATATCCTTGCTCGGGGAGGAAGAGCTGTTGCCGGCAAGCGGCCGCGACCACCTTCTCGCGCTGGCGCCATTTGCCGGCCAACGTTGCGTCGTTCATGCACCCGGCGATCATGGTCATCTTATGCGCCGCCTGGATGAAGAGGGCTTGGGCATAGATCGAATAGGTCCGCCGCGACCTATCGGAGAGGTCGACGGCCCGCTGGTCGGCATAGGAGCGCTCCACATCGCCCCAGTCGGCGGTGAAGCCGCTCCAGATGAGGCCGCGCCGTGCGTCGCGGCGATTTCGCCACAGCCAGTCGAGCGCCAGGTCGAGGCGGCGCAAGCGCGGGATCCCGTTCACCTGGCCGTTGAGCCAGGCCGGGTCGTCCAGGGCCAGCCAATATGCGGCCAAAACCAGCGAGCTCTCCTGGTCGCTCTCCACTGTATTTTTGTCGCTGCGCCCCGTTGTGTCCACCCAGTCGCAAATTTCGCCCTCAGGGCTCTGCCGGCTCAAAAAATGGCCGATCATTTCCTGGAGTTGCCCGCTGGTGTAAAAAAATCGGGCATAGAACATCAGCGTGGCCGTGTCGCGGATCCAGACCTGCGGATAATCGGTCCCGGCGCTGAAGCCGAATAATTTTCCCTCATGCCAGGCTTCGTTGTTCTTCAACGTCTGGCGCAGGAGATACTGCTCGCGGTCGAGCCACTTGCGGCCGCTGGCATAACAGGTGGGCAGCCAGGCTTTTTTAAAAGCGGCCGAAACCAACGGCCGCAGGCTCAGGCTCAAGAAAGAGGGGCGCCAGTTTTTACTCCGGCCCCAGAAACTGCCCTCGCGCACTAGCTCCCACTCGACCGTGTACATCCCGGGCGCCAGG
>JAPKZL010000300.1 GCA_026393795.1 Candidatus Aminicenantes bacterium
TACACTAAACCTGTCCTTGCATAAGCGTTTTCTTTCGGGTAGATTATTATATGAGTCAACGATACCCTCTTCAAGTAGATTTTTGATGAGGCAATGCGCACCATTGCTATGCGTTCCCAAGTTAGGTAATATAGGGAACGCATCTAGTGATACCATCACTATGCGTTTCCAAATTCGATAAGCTGGAAACGCATCTATGATACCATCACTATGCGTTTCCAAATTCGGTAAGCTGGAAACGCATTTAGTGATGGTATATTGCCACTAGTTGATTTTCCCAATCAACGAACTTAGGAAAATCAAAGTGGCAATATGGTATATTGACACTGGCTGATTTTCCCTACTAAAAAACTTGGGAAAATCAGAGTGTCAATATGGTGTATTGGCGCTAGATGATTTTCCAACAACTGACCTTGGAAAATTATAGCGCCAATAATTTCATTTCCATTCCAACTTAACTTGATATTGCCACTCGATTATTTCTCTTACTAGTTATCGGGGTATTCCATTTATTTGTTAGAAAATAATAGGTGAGGGGCGAATCGCAACTACAGCAAAAAATGCGGTGATTTTATCTTGATTGAAATTAGTTTATTTCTGTGATATTTTTTTGTCAAATAGAAAGAAATGATGATCAAGAAGCAGCGGCATGATCGATGGCCAGGGTCGTCGGAAATATTTTATTTAAAGGAGAATATTTTATGAATGTAAAAAAGGAATATCTGTCGCCCTGTGGAATGTATTGCAGCGTGTGCGCGGTCCGGGCGGCGGATCGCGACGATGATCGGGAACTCAAGGAAAAGCTGGCCCCGATCTTCGGAATAAAACCCGAGCAGGTGGCCTGTGACGGTTGCCGGTCCGAAAAAGCGTTTCCATTTGCTCTGGCGTGCGCCATCAGGGCGTGCGCAAACGAAAAGCGTCTCGAAGCCTGCCATCAGTGCGGAGATTTCCCATGCAATCATGTCAGCGCTTTCCCGTTCGAGATTTCGCGGCAGGCGATGCTGGCCGCCATGCCGCGCTGGAAGGAATTGGGGACCGAGCAATGGGTCAAGGAAACGGAGAAACGTTTTACGTGCCCCCATTGCGGGGCGCTCCTGCACCGCTATGCCCAGCAGTGCAACCACTGTCAAAAGCCGTTCGCTTGATTTTTAAGCAGCGTTACCCGACCACCCGAATTTCGCGCGGCATATCGGACAGCACATCCGCGCCTGTTTCGGTGATGACCACATTGTCTTCGATGCGGGCACCGTTCCGGCCGGGCAGGTAGATGCCCGGTTCAACCGTGAACGCCATGCCGGGTTCAAGGATTTGCATGTTGTCGCCGCGCATGTACGGTTCCTCGTGGCCTTCCATGCCGATGCCGTGGCCGGTGCGGTGCGTGAAGTATTTCCCATAACCGGATTTTTCGATCAGGTCACGCGCGGCGATGTCCACATTCGCGCAAGGAACGCCGGGCATGGCGGCGGCACGGCCGGCGGCATTCGCTTCCTGCACGATCTTGTGGATCCTCAGGTATTCCTCGCCCACGTCGCCCACGGCAAAGGTGCGCGTCAGGTCAGAGACGTATCCATTGTATGCCGCGCCCCAGTCGATCACGAGTAGATCACCGGCCTGCAATTTCCGTTCAGACGGTGACGCATGCCCAATGGCCGAGTTCGGTCCGCCGGTAACGATGGGGCTGAATGGCAGTTCAGGTTCGGAACCATGCTGGAACAACCGAGACACCAGATCGGACGATAATTCTTTTTCGCTCATGCCGATCTTGATCAGCGGGATGATTGCTTCGAGCGCGGATTGCGCGATGCGGACGGCTTTACGCATCGCCTCGACTTCGGCCCGCTCCTTGTGCAATCGCAAACCGGACAACACAGCGCTCGCATCGGGATAATTCGCTTTTGGTGCGGCGGTTTCGACATAACGAAATTCCAGCAAACGCAATTGCCGCGGCTCGACGCCGATATGCTTCCCATTCAGGCCCAACGCCTGTACCGCGCTACGAAAAGCATCATCCCACTCTGACGGATTTTCAGGATAGGCGAACACGTGAAGTTTGTAAGGCAATTGAGCGACCTTTGGCAGCTCAAGTTCGGGCAGCACGATGGCCGGATCTTGATCCTTCGCAAAAAATAAAACGATCGGGCGCTCCATCAAGTGGAAGCGGAGGCCGGTCAGATGTGTCAGTGCCGGACCGGGATTCAGGATGACCGCATCCAGGTCTGAGGCGCGAAGCGAGGCGTTGAGTATATCAAAGCGGGATTTTGTCACGTGAGCCTCCTAATCCAGATGACGATTGCGTCTGCGGAAGAGATAAAGAAGCCAATCCACCGATTCCTCCATCTCAGATTGAATTCTCCTATCGTTGGATGACATTGTCAAGGATTCCGGCCCTAGATCGATCCTGGTATCCCCCCGGAGCCAGGATTTCGACCTTCCGCTGTTTCTTATCTCAAATGGCAGATGTTTCTCGTTGTTGACAAAAAAACTTCGCCATAGTATTGGTTTCATAAGGAAAACAATAAAGGGGGTATTCACATGGGCGAAATATGGAGATGTCCTAAATGCAATGCCTCGGTTTCTGTCAGTCAAGCTAAATGTGGGAACTGTGGAACCCAGAAAAACGCGGTAATTCAACCGACTATTGGGGAAAAATCCGAAGAAGACGAAAAAAAGAAATATGGTGCTTTGAGAACAGTAGCCGGTTTGCTTTCAATTTTCGCTTACATTTCGATATTGTTTGCTATCGTCACAGCCCTCAAATTTGTTGGGGATGAGCAGGTCTTGTATGCATTAGTCGTTTTTTTTAGCGTGTTTGCCTATTCTCTGATTTTACTTGCGCTCTCGAATCTCATTCATGTTTTTATCGATATCGAATTCAATACCAGAAAGACAAGAGAAGTAATGCAAAAGAAATTTGGGATGGAATAAGGAAACAATTGCGAGCGGGTTTTCAAAACTGTCAACAAAACAAATACCTTTCTGAACTTCACGATTGTAATCAGGGCATGGCAAAAGCACGCATCGGAACCTCAGCTGGAAGTACGTATCCTGGCGCGGGATCGTCTACCCGGAAAAGGAGGCGTTCGACTTTCTGGAGGAATACGCGCACCGGCTCGACACAGTCGAGCTTGATATTGCCACTAGATGATTTCTCCTATTACCAACACTATGTTTTTGGCAATACCAATTATTCCCATTTGATTCCCCTGAAATTCTTTTTTATTTGGATCTTGCCGTCGCCAAGCTGAACGGTTTTGAATGAAAAAGTGACGCCGGCAACGGCGCGGAAATCTGAATATTGCTCTTCAATGAGGCTCGAGCCTCCCGGATATACAATGGTGTATTGACAGCCGATAATTTGGAACGACTCTTTGTCGATGAAATAGCGGCAAATGGATAAACCGCTGATAAGCAATTCATGGGTGTCATGCCCGGCGAATATCTTGTCGCCTGCATAGTGCACCTGGTATTGGCCAAGGTTCTGCCAGAGATAGATCGGGTCTCGCAGGATGGTTCGCAGAAAATCTTTCGTGGCATCATCACCCAAAGGTGCGCTGCCCTTCGAGTTCGTGATCGTGCCCGTACCATTTTTGATTTCCACGACAACCTTGTCGCCGGGACTGATAACAGTCTGCCTGGAGCATTTGTCCGGGAAGGTCGTGATCCTTTCCAGCGATGAAGTCGTACCGGTTACGATCCAGTCACCCTTTTGGATAACGGTTTTGATTGCCTTGATCTTGTCGCTGCCACCCATGGCGTGAACCGCTTTTTCCAGGATGGCTTTCCCCTTGGCCATGCTTTCATCCTGGGAATACGACGGGGCCGCCAGCAATAGGAGAAAAACCGCAAAAATCAAAATATTCTTCATTCTCTCACCCTGAGATAATTATACACTTTTCCAATAAAGAGAGGGTGCAGGCTATCCTGACACCTCCACCGGCGTGACTCGAACCTGCATCCTGCTGATTAGAAGTTTTCAGCCTGCACCGCTGAAAAGCAAGCAGGAAAAGGCTTTTCGGGTTTTTTTATTGTGTTTGTCATTGTATGGCATTTGCTTGCGTTTTCGGGCATCAACTATTGTTCATGGACACCAAATGGACGCCATATAAATTTGTTTTAAACGAACCAAGGTCAGGTTCTGTCCCTAATCCCTCAAACAACCCCCGGTTAATGGCTATTGAGATCAAAAGAAACCCGCGACGGGTCGTTTGGATCATAGTTCACCTTCACCACCGCTCCGGGCTGAAACTGCGGGATCTCGATGCGTGAGATTCGCATCCTGGTCTCCGCTTTATACGCTTTCTTGCTCTCCGGCCTTACTTCCAGAAGGAAGTCCACGACGGGATCGTTATTCACCGTCATTCCGGTGTCCCGGATTTTCAGGATCGTTGCTTCTGCAGGTTGGCCGGTCTGCTCCAGTTCCTGCGCTTGGCTGTAGCCGGTCATCCTGTCGATCTTTCTGGTAATCACCGAACAGCCGAACAGGGCTGAGATCATGACAACAACCGCTGTCGTTTTTGCAACCCTCATCCTAATCCTCCTTGAATCGTTTTCTTCCAATAACCAATAGGTAAGAACTCGCGCCTAGGGTTGATTATAGCCTACTGGCACCAAAATGGCACCAATGAGATATTTTGGAGATCGAAAAAATCCTGAAACGCTTTACTGACGAGCGCATCCGGCAGGAGTCGAACCTGCAGCCTGCTGATTAGAAATCAGCCGCTCTATCATATGCGCTAAGGGTACCTGTTGAGCCTTAAAAGGGACGGCAAGGTAAAACTTGTAAACTTGATCCGGGTTGACGAACAAATACAGGAATCAACCTGCCGTTCCCATTTTTTCATCGAAGTGATATTGAGGTATAATCGGATCCGGAGGATAAAATGAAAAACGTGGGGATGATGGCCTCAAGACGCGTTTCATGCATCGCCGTCCTAGCCGCCGCCATTCTCAACGCCGGCTGCGCATCAGCCCTGCGAAGCAGGAACGACATATCCGGGAGATATTCACACCCGGGCGGTTGGGGCATTACCATCCGTTCCGACGGCACGTTCACCAGGCAGGATCCGCCAAGCCTCGGCACGCCTTTGGAGGTGCAGGGGCGGTGGAAATTCGTCGACAATCAGGGACTGATCGTGGTCAACACCTTCCAGCAGCCCGACCGCTACCCCATTCGCCTGTCCTGCTCCGACAAACATAATGATCTCCAGGTCAAGGTGGAGAACCTAATGAACGGCATGCCTCTGAAAGAGATCAAGGTGCAAATGAACTGCTGGCACGGATTGGAGGGGAACGATTGCCCCAGTATGGAGCAATCCGCATTGACCGATGAAAATGGCATCGCGATTCTCCCCCGATGCTTGTGCCAAACACGAATGCTGTATGTTTTCATGGATCCCACGAAAACGATCAGCGCCTTCTGGGAGATCAGGGACCCGAAGGCCAATGAGATCACGGTCAAGGTCGACCCCATGGTCTCGGACTTCATCACCGACCAGTTCTGGCTTGTCCGTGGGGGCAAGCTGTACATCTTCTACGATAGTTTCCCCTTGAAACGGACTGGGGACGCTGAAGACGATTGATGGATTGATTGCAGCGCTGGCCCGTCAACAATAGAGCAGCAAGTCTTTTGCGGACTCACTCAGCGCCGAACCCGAGCCGCCAGCGGACGGATTGAGATGATTCTAACAATTCGAACCTCGCCAAGCCAGCAATCTGAATTCGACGATTTGCCAAGGTACTCGACGACCGCGTCCACACTTCCGCCATGCCAGTATCTTGCGAGCAGAGGAGATGACGGCTTTGTCAGGCGTTGTATCGCACGCCGCACACACGGGTCATCGATTCTGAAGCAATACCTCATTTCATTTGGGCCTTCTAGTTGTTCACCGGGATCGGCTGCGTAGATGAAGGCTTCCTCCCAGCTCGTCAGCAATAATCCACGCATCCTGTAGGTGCGGCCAATGTCCGCTGGCCCGGGCATGATGAAGGGGGCGAGCTTAGCTGCATCCGTTTCGGAAACAATACAGCGACGACTGAACGAGCAGCCTGCTAAAATCGGCATTACTGCAAAAGCCAGCGCCAGCCATCTCCAGCGCATCTCCCCTCCTGAAAGAGCATGATAAATAAAAGAAAAAAAGATGTCAAAAAGAGGTACAGGCTAACCTTGCATTTCGAAAATTGACATTTCGGATAACTGCGCTCAAAATGCACGCATAGGGGAAATTGATTTTTGCTGTCGGTCAGTTTTCCTACGGATGCCGGTAGGGAAAGCCCGGCGGAGATGGGGAGACGGATAAAATCGTCGCTTTTTGGGGGAGGGAGTAAAATGAAAAAACTTTTTTGCATCATTCCTTTTGTCTTTCTTGTTACTGTTACGCTTGGTTTTGGTGCCGACCAATCAAACTTCACGTTCGGCGTGACCTTCGGGCCACACCCGGTCGGTTTCCGCGTCGTACATCAGTATGACTACTCGCGTGTGTATAAGCCTGCCTTCGACTTGGAGGGGAAGCCGGTCACGGGCGAGCGCGCCCGCCCAATTCAGACGCTGATTTGGTACCCCGCGCAGCCGGACAAGTCGGTGCAACCGATGGCGTACGGGAGGTATGTCGAACTGCTGGCAACTGAAGAGAACTTCGGCGGCGGTAGCGCGCAGAAGGCCGCCGCTTTGCAGGCCGCACTTGAGGTGCGAAAACTAAAGGACAAGTATGACATCGAGCGAGTGCAACCGACTCAAGCCTTCTGGGAAGCCGAACCCGTCTCCGGCAAGTTCCCTGTCATCATCTATGCCCCGAGCTTCAGCGCCTCCTCATTTGAGAACTCTGATTTGTGCGAATACTTGGCAAGCAATGGCTACATCGTAGTCTCCAGCCCCAATATGGGGCCCCACTCGCGTTTCATGACACAGGATGTGTTGGGCATTCAGGCGCAAGCGGCTGATATTGAATTTCTCATCGGATACCTGCGAAACATTCCGCAAGCCGACATGTCCCAAATCGCGGTTGTGGGTTTCAGCTGGGGGGGCATATCCAACGTCTTCGCCTTCATGCAGGACGACCGTATCACGGCGCTGGTCTGTCTGGACGGCTCTATCCGCTATGGCAACGAATTTCTCAAGGAAGCAAAGTACGTGATCCCTCGCCGGCTGACCGTGCCGTTGTTGTATCTTGCGTCTCGGGGCGAAACGCTCGAGGAGTTGACCCAGTTCAAGTTTGACCTGTCCACCAGTTTCCTCAATGAGGCCAAGTACAGCGACTTCCACTTTGTTTTGTTCAACGGGATGGAGCACCAGGATTTCTCGTCCCTCTTCATCCGTTTCCGCCCTGACAAGCAGTTCACAGATTACACCGCCACGGAGATCAGCGAGAGCCACGGCTGGATGGTGCGTTATGTCCTGCAATTTTTGAACGCATACATCAAGAATGATGGAACCGCGCGCGAGTTCCTGAAGAATTCCCCCGAGAAGAACGGCGTTCCGCGGCACCAACTCGACGTGCAATCCCGTCCTGCACTGCGTCCTGCACCCACCATCTCCGATTTCGGTCGCGAACTTGCCAAGCAGGGGTTCGACAAGACCATCACGATCTGGCGGGAAGCAAAGGCGAAGGATCCAGGTTTCCAGCTCCCGGAGAAGGAGATCAATACCTGGGGATATCAACTCATGCAGAAAAAGAAATTGAACGAGGCGATCTCCGTCTTCAAGCTCAATGTGGCGATGTATCCGGAGGGCTTCAATACCTATGACAGCCTGGCTGAAGCGCAAGCGGCCGCGGGAGACAAGCAAAGTGCCATCGCCAACTACAGGAAGTCGCTGGAGCTTAATCACGAAAATACCAGCGCCGTGGAGAAGTTGAAAAAGCTCGAAGCCAATCAGGTCAAAAAGTAGCAGGAGTGACTCTGATCTTTAGACGGAGGGAAACAATGAAAAAATTGAGTATTATTGTCATGCTGGTGCTGTTTGTTCCTTGCCTGGTTCCCGGCCAAGCCACAAGCTTCTGGGATTGAATCCGGAAAACCTGAAATAAACGAACTGCCGTAGGGGTATCCGGCGTAGGCGGCGCTCCCTTCCGCCGCGACGCCATGCAGAATGCCTCGGGCCGGATGTTGTATTTTCTTCAAGTCATTCTTATAATACCATCATGAGACAAATTGATTTCCCTATCGGTCATTTCCTCATGTCGCGAGTCTTTTTCGTTCTGATAGGGATCAGCCTATTGGCAGGCACAGCGATTCCGGCCGGCGCGCAGGTACCGAATCCCATGCAGGCCATTCCTGTGGGAAGAGGTCCTGTCGGCATCGCTTTTGATGGCACTCATATCTGGGTCGCCAATGAGATCAGTGGCGATGTATGCGAAATACAGGCAGCTACGGGCACGGTATTGCAGACCCTCGCCACCGGACCCGGGGCACAGTATCTGGCATTTGACGGAACCAGCATCTGGGTCACGAACTGCGGGACAGGGTCGGTCAGCAAGATCGATGCCAATACGGGAACCCTCATCGGCAACTATAAGATCGGCGTGATGCCTGACGGGCTGGGCGTCGACGGGACCTACGTCTGGGTGGCCGATTATGGCGGGGGGAGCGTCGTCAAGCTTCAGGCCAGCACCGGTGCCGTGGTGCAGACCATTCCCTTGGGGACGCATCCTCGATTTGTCGCTTTCGACGGCGCCTATGTCTGGGTCACGGTGACCGGAGACGACAAAGTCGTCAAGCTCAGGCCAAGCACGGGCGAGATCGTCGGCACGTGGACCCTGGGCTTCCCTTACGCCATCGTTTTTGACGGCAACTATATGTGGATCACGTGCGCAACGGCAAATACCATCGCCAAGATAGATGCTGACAGCGGAATAATTGTGGGCAATTATCCCACTGGATTCGCTCCGAACTGGATCGCTTTCGATGGCGCGTCCATCTGGACGTCCAACCAAGGTCCAAACACCATCAGCCAACATCGGGCCAGCGATGGCAGCCTGGTGGGAACGTACAGCGTCGGCAAGCGACCGCAATGCGTCGCTTCCGACGGATTGAACATGTGGGTCACCAATGGCGACGACAACTCGGTGTCCGTTCTCTCTTTCCCGTGTACGGCACCGTCAATCACGACCCCACCAGCGAGCCAGATGATCGCGGGCGGCTCGACGGCCACGTTGACAGTGATTGCGTCAGGCGTCACACCGTTCACGTACCAATGGTACGAAGGTGCGAGCGGTGATACGAGCACGCCGGTCGGCGCCGGCGTGGTCTCGTACACGACGTCTTCCACCAGCTCGAACAGCTTCACCACATTTTCGGTCCACCAAACGACAGGCTACTGGGTCCGTGTGGGCAACTCCTGTGGTCATACCGACAGCGACACGGCGGTGATTCACCGTTACCGGCGGCTCATGCCCCACGATTTCAAATATCACATCAAAGACTAGCAAGGCGGGCCGCTCAGCGGCGATCATCGGCACGGGCTTCACAACGAAAAGCAATCCCGCATAATAGGTCCCATCGCCAAGTCCGATTTCGATCACATCATTTCCAAATCACAAATTCCGATTAAGATGGCGAAGCCATCCTGGGCGTCGACTTGCTTTTATTTATTCCACGAATAATAATATACACGATAATATATAAAATTAGGTAATTATAAAAGATCTTGCACTGATTTTGTAACATAACTGGAAAGCAAATGGAAGATGCTTTCATGCCGATGATTGTAACGGAACTCCATTTCCTTCAGATAAAAAGGAAACTTCTCTTTTGACACACCATGGAATTT
>JAPKZL010000301.1 GCA_026393795.1 Candidatus Aminicenantes bacterium
TTCTATGCGGAGCAGAGACCCATTGTCAAAGCGCAGCAGGCGGAATGGTTGATCCGCCGCGGCGGATGGCTAATGGCTGATGAAAAGCCCTTTTCTCATCAACCATGAACTATTAGCCATGCTTCTTTAGAACGGCAAGTACGAGACGGACTTCGAGATCAGGGCAAGCGCGATGGAGCTCATGCCCATGAGTCCCATGCCGCACGAGAATCCCGCTAGCAGCACGGGCGCGTACATCGTCCACTTCGTGACGCCGAACCTGCGGGCAAAGTAGTACCTGCCGAGCAGCGCGCCGGCGAATGTCGGGATCATGTGATGCGGCCACGCGCCTATGCCGCCCGCGAGACCGTAGAAAAGCAGGAGCGGCATCTTCGTCGCCCAGATAGCCGCATATAGCGCCATGGCAACCATGCCGCCGCCGATCATGAGATTGGGCTTCAACGCCTTCAGCAGGAAGCTTTGGCCGCCCTGGGCGTTCGACGTGATCCAGAGAGTCTGCATGGTAGCGTGAACCGGCCAAAACTTCTGCACGAACGGGAACTGCGGCGACGGGATCGGGCTCAGAGGAGGATCACCGGCAGCATGAACGCCTCGGCTTTCTCCACGCTCTTCGCAGTGAAAGTTCTCAGCCGGGCCCGCACCGCCTCCTCAAAGACCTCGCGAAACGCATCCACGTAATCTTCGCGGCGCTGCAAGCGCAATTCGGGTGTATGTTCGAGGAACCAGTATTGGCGTGTGTTTACCCGTTCGGCGGTAACCGTGAGCGTGTGCGCGGGAGGCAGGCGTTTGATCGGCGTATGAATCGTGCGCTCGTCGTGATAGGCGAACCATGAGACTAGTACCTGCGCCAGAAACAGTTCGTCCATCGCCATCGGTGCTAGGTTGAGGGCAAGCAGGGCGCGGTTGTCGGAGGCGAAGGCGATAACCCGTGTGTCGACATAATAGTACAGCGACGTGTGGCCAAAGTGATCACGCGCCAGCAACAGCTTGTGCTCGGCGGGATGATAGGCGGCAAATGCCCAATCGCCATAGATGTGCTTAGCGCTATCTTCGCCCCAATTGCGGTAGGCATGGAAGAGCAGATCGCCATCGGTTATTGCGGATTTTTTGCTGATGGTCGATTGCCAATCCTCAATCGACCATCTCAAATCAGTCACTAGTTCATTGCGGTTGTCTACGCGACCAGCGGCCGTGAATACGAGACCGCGTTGGGCATCAACATAGGGTAGATGCTCGAATTGAGCTTCGGGAGTGGCAAAAGTGCGCGTCTGCCCAAGCCCGGCGCACCCCTCCACCCACACATCACTTCCATCGCGTGCCCAATCGTGCATCGCTCCGCGCATGGTTGCGATTGCCGCAGGTGCAACCGGTGAACCGTCGCGATGAAATATGCCAAAGATACCGTTCATGATGACGTGAAATTCAAAATTGAATTTACAGAAAAATCAATTTTAATCACGGAAAAAATATTAGATGATATACAAACAATAGTCAATCGATAGGGGGGTAGTAGAAAAAATCGTCCGCACAGTGATATAGTATCTTCGTGAAAAAAGCCTGCCCGAAGAATGTATTTTATTGATGGAAAAATTGAAGTTCCAGTAGGCTCTCGGTGACATTAAGATTGAGAATATTTCGCTTGTGAAAGGAGCCGCGTGACTGTAAATTGGATCAAAAAGATCAAAGGGGCTGTTGAAATCATTGAGGCGGCCGGGGCGCTGCTGGTCTGCGCCGGGGCAGGGATGGGCGTCGACTCAGGGCTCCCCGATTTCCGCGGCAACCAGGGCTTCTGGAACGCCTATCCGCCCTATCGCAAGCTCGGTCTCGATTTCTACGGACTGGCCAACCCCGAATGGTTCGCTACCGACCCGGAACTGGCCTGGGGCTTTTACGGCCACCGCCTGAACCTCTACCGGCGGACGGTTCCCCACCCGGGATTCGGCCTGTTGCTGAAATGGGCCATGGCCAAGGCCGGAGGATATTTCGTCTTCACTTCCAACGTCGACGGCCAGTTCCAAAAAGCCGGCTTCGCGCAAGCGTGCATCCATGAATGCCATGGCTCGCTGCAATACCTGCAATGCGCGGCCGGTTGTTCGGACCGGATCTGGCCGACGGGCAGCCAGGTGCTCGACGTGGACGAGGAAACCATGCGCGCCCGGCCGCCGCTGCCGGACTGCCCGTCCTGCGGCCGGTTGGCGCGGCCCAATGTGCTGATGTTCGGAGACTGGAACTGGCAGCCGCAGCGTAGCCGGGAGCAAGCCGGGCGGCTGCGCGATTGGCTGGAGGCGATCGAGGGTAAAAAGCTGGCCATTATCGAGTGCGGCGCGGGTACGGCCGTGCCCAGCGTGCGCCGCCTGTCTGAACAGCTTATATCACGGCCGTACACCCTGCTAATCCGCATCAATAAAAATGAGGCCGCTGTCCCCCCGGGACAAGTCGGCCTGGCCGGAGGCGCTTTGTCCGTTCTAAAAAAAATCGGGGAGTTTATTCCAGGGTCTTGATCTCTTCGCTGATGTGAATATTGCGCTTGGCGAGTTCCTGTTTGAAAGTTTCATAGGGAATGTCGCGCAAGGGCGAGAGCAGGCCGCGCCTGGTGATCCGACCGCTGCCGATGAGCTGGGCGCCGATGCTGGTCGTATAGCCCACGGTCCGGTTCATGGCCGTGAAGCCGGTCTCCAGATCCCGATAGTCGATGACCTGCAGCACGGCGCGCTTTTTGACGCCGTCCTTCGTGCCGCTGATGTCCACGCGGATTACCGCGACGTCGCGCTCTCGGTCGCCGAGGTGGATGTGGGGCTCGATGGCCGCGGCCAGGAAATTGCGGCGGTTAACGGTGACGCCGTCTACGGTCAGCGGCGCGTCGTCGAGCAGGTGCAGGTCGACCATTTTTTTCCAGAAGGCGCAATGACCGGGCCAGCGGAAGGAGTAGCGTCCCAGCCGCCGCAGCCGGAGCGGGTCGATTCCCAGCAGCGCGGCATAGGCCAGGGCATCGCCGTTGGCGAAAGCCTCGAAGAGGCCCAGGCCGGGTATCTCGACCTCGTGCACGTTTTCCGGGCTGAACGTCTCGCTGCTGCCGACCTCCACGATTTTGCCGTCGCGGATCAGCCGGCCGCCGCGCATGTAAGCGCGCAAGACGCCGGCGAAGGTCCAGGTCACCTTGTAGCGCAGGGGGTTGTCGTCGGCCCCGGGCTCGGGAACCCCGGCGCCATAGCTGTCGATGGTATCGATGCGGTCGAAGTGGCTGACGGCACGGCCGAGCAGCACCAGGTCGATGCCGGGGTCCATGCCGAACTCTGGCAGGAAGGTCAGCCCGGCGGCGGCGATCTCCGCTTCGAGCCCGCGCAGCGCGGGGAGGACGTAGACCGAATTGACCAGGTGGCTGCCGGCCCGGAGGGCGGCGCGGCCGACCGCCGGGCTGAAGCGCGAGGGAAGCAGATCGACGACCACGGCGGGTTTCGGCGCCATGAGCCGGCCGATGCTGCCGGGATCCTCGGCATCCACCCGCTGGCAAGCGACCTTGTCGCCGTATTTCCTTTCCGCGACATGCCGTTGCAGCGCCTGCAAATCGCTATCGGCGGCGACGATGCGTTCGACATCGGGGTTCTGGCACAGGTCGTGCAGGGCCGCCTTGCCCTGCATGCCCACGCCCAGCAACAGGATTTTCATGATTTTACCTCGTTACGCATTTCTTCCAGGCTGCGGCGTTCTTTCTTGGTCGGACGGCCGCTCCCTTTTTCCCTGCAGGCAAAGATCAATCCCAACGGGTCATGCCTGGCCTGGGCCAGCTTTTCCAGGTCAACGGCCGGCGTGATCTCGGAGAACAGCTCGCGGGCCAGGACGGCCGAGACCCTTTTGACGGCGAGGTTCTTCACCTGGTACTGGCGCACGATCGGCGCCTGCTTGATGCAGACGATTTCTCCGGGTTGGACGGGATGGGCCGGCTTGACCGCCTTGCCGGCGATTTGCACCCGGCCGCCGCGACAGGCTTGGTTGGCCAGGGTCCGGGTCTTGAAAAGGCGCGCGGCCCACAGCCATTGGTCGATTCGGGCGATCATTTGTTTTCCCATTATACGCGAAAAAAACCGAAAAAGCATCCGGCCGCGACTTGCAATCCGGGCGCTTTTTCCTTACAATACCCGAAACCAGCGAGGCGCGATGAATTGTCCCCAATGCGACTGCTATTGTCCGCCGGAAGCGGAGGTCTGTTCCTGCGGCTACCGCTTCCCGGCCCCGGAGCAACCCCAAACAACGTTTTCAACCAGACAAAAAGAGACCGTTATGACCTGGCTGAACAAGGTGGCCGGAACCAGGCACCAGGTATTCCGCCTGGCCATGCTGCTCAGCCTGTTGCTCTGGCTGCTCTCGTTGCTTTTCATCAAGCGCCTGCCCGGGCCAGAAGATATTTTCACCCAGCTTTTCCGCGATCCCCTGCAGACCCAGGAAAACCTTCCGCCCGCCTTCCAGGTAATCAAAAACAAGCTGACCTATGTGGTCACGCCGCTGTTCCATTATGAACTGTACGGCCTCGTGGTCAGCCAGCACCGCAGCGATTCGCTGCTCGACATTTCCCACCGCCAGTGGCAGGATTATCTCAATATCAAGGACCTGTGCGTGGTCTGGGGCAAGAACATCAGCAGCGGCGTCTACCGCAGGATGAAATTCTGGAACCGCGACTTCACCTGCATGTGCGATTTTCCCGACAATGAAACGGCCATGCTTTTTTCCGGCAGGTACCTGTCGAACAACCACATCCTCTGCGCCGACAAGAAGCTCGGCCGGCGCATCCTCGATGCCCGTCCCGGCGACCAGGTTTACT
>JAPKZL010000302.1 GCA_026393795.1 Candidatus Aminicenantes bacterium
AGACCGAATTCGAGCCTGCGGTATTCTGGGTAGTACAGGATGGCGTACAGGTCCAGGCGCCAGACATTTGCATAGGCAAAAAGGACCAGGTTGTTCCAGTTGTTCTTTTTAAAAACCAGAGTGCTCAATGAAAAATTTTCTTTATAATAATCGGCTTTGACCAGCCATACCCCCTCCTGTTCGTGACTGGTATCTTCGGGATCGGCCAGCTGCTTTTTCGGAGTGATGACGCTGATCGGGGTGAACATGTAGCCAGTACCCAGTTTCATCAGCACCTTGCCCGCAGTTAGGTCGAAGGCGCCCAGGTTTAGGTTGAGCGCCACTTCGCGCAGATTGCCTTGCCAAGTCCCATCATGGGCGGCGCGCAGCAGCGGCGAAACCTGGAACTTGACCTTGCCCAGGAGCAGTCGTCCGTTGGCCTGCAGGAGCAACCCCGAATCGCGGGTATCCAGGCGGTCAACCTGCCCGGCATTCCAGGGGCTGTCCTGGCGGGGGGAGAGCCAGGAATAATTGTAATAGCCATAAAAATCGAGTTTCAACGGCTTGGATTCGCCACCCAACAGGGCAGCCAGTCCGAGAATAACCATAGCCCAAACCAACCGCCGGCTCATGTCAATCCACCTCGATTTGAGGCAAGTACATGACGTTGAAGTATTTTTCCGGAAATTGCCGGGAATGGAAATTGAGGTTCTCCATCACCGTATAACGCTTGGGATTGAGCTTGTCCTCGATGCGGATTCTGGCAATGGCCTCCCGGCCATTGGCCAGGACACCTTCCTGGTAATAGGCGGTCTTGAAATGCTTGCCCGAAAGGAGGAAAAATTCAGCCTTCAGAGGCTGATGGGTTTTTTTATCGGCATATAGCAGCACCCGCTGATAGGTAGCGCCCGCGCTTTTAGCTTTCAATTCCAGCTTCAGCAGGTTGCCGTCGTCGCTCAGCAGCGTGCCGGTATAATCTCGCTTGAAGCTCACCTTGGCCACGTCGCCGTTGGAAGCTTCGCCCATCAGCCGCTGCATCGGGGTGATGCGCAGGGCACGTTTGGAGCCGCCGAGGTTGACCCACATATCGTCGCCTTTCATCAGCACTTTCATGCCCTTGTTCTTGCCCGAATCGCATATCAGCAGGCTGCGGTCGTCGCCGGCAAAAAAACCCCTAAACAGCGCCTCCTCCTTGAGCACGTCGCCCTCGAAATCCTGCATGCGCACGTCCATGTTGAACGAACCGGCCACCATGCGGTAGCGGTCGATTTTTGCCAGAAGCTCGTCTCCATCCTGGCCAAAAAGATCCGGGGGCAGGACGATCCACAGCAGGAGCACAATCATGATCAGCCTTTTCGCGATTTTGTTCATCATTTCACCTCCTGATCAGCCATTGCGCAGGGCGCGGACGATGTTCAGCTTGAAGATGCGCCGGGCCGGGATGATAGTGGAAAGGATCACCACCAGCAGCGTTACCGGGCCGACGAAAGTGAAAATTCCCGTTACATTACGCACGTTCAGCAGATACCCGGCGGTGGCCCCTGGCGGCGCCGGCATCATGATGCCGGCACGGTTGATCAGGAAGGCCATGCCGATTTCAATCAATATCCCCAGGATCACGCCCAACAAGCCGATCCAGGCACCCTCGGTAACGAGCATGCGGAACATGCGCCACTTGGAAGTCCCCATGGCGCGCAGGGTGGCAAATTCGGCCGAGCGTTCCATCAAGGACATCAGGATGGTGTTCATGGTCGAAAACCAGACGATCAGCATCAACACCGGCAGCACAAAACCGATCATAGCGTTGAAAAAATTCAATGCCTTGACATAATCGGGAAAAACTTGTTTCCAGTTTTGGGCGGTGATGCCAGTGGGCAAACGCTTCTGCCAATCGGCGAGTGCAGCATTCAAATCATTGGAGTCGCGCAGCGTCACGGCCAGCCGCTCCACCTTTGCGGAGGCTAGCAACCCCTGGGCCGTTGGCAGGGAAACCATGGCAAAGCGCTTGTCCATTTCCTCGAAGCCGGTATTAATCGTGCCGATGACCTTGAAATCGTAGCCGTTCATGGCACCAGTGGCTGCTGTGGTCAGAATAGTTACTTCTCCACCCTCTTTGACTTGTAGACTCTTGGCCAGCAGCTTTCCCAATAAGATACCTTCGGGCTCATTTAAAAGTTTTTTCAAAGGGCCGGCATTGATATAGTCGCCGCCCATCTCGATCTCGCCGGCCGGCAGCACGGCCCGGACCATGACCGCATTCGACTTCTCGCCGGTGGAACAGAGGCCGAAAAAATTGATGCGCGGCGTGACCACGCTCACCCGCGGATCCTCTTTGATCTGCGCCGCTAGCTTGCTCCAGTCAGCAATTCCATAGGACAATATCTTGTCTTCCTCCTTGGTCAATAGGTCAACGCTCAGCACCTGAAAATGCCCGGTCTGGCCGTGAATGATGCTTTCCCCGTAGCCCCATTTGACGAATTCCACATAAGCCATGGCCAGGCAGACCATGGAAACACCGATGGTGATCACCGCCAGAGTGATCATAGTGCGGCGCTTGTTGCGCCAGATGTTTTTTATGGATAATTTGGCAATCATGTTTTTCTCCTGTCAATTTTCTGAAATTTTGCCGTCGATCAAGCCGTCGCGCATGTACAGCACCCGGTGGGCCGCCCCGATAACGATGGGATCATGCGAAGCTACGATGAAAGTAATGCCATCTTCACGGTTGAGCGAGTCCATCAATTCGACAATGGCTCTGGCGTTTTGTGAATCGAGATTGGCCGATGGTTCATCGGCGATGACCAGCTTGGGCTGCTTGACCAGGGCCCGGGCGATGGCCACGCGTTGCTGCTCGCCGCCCGACAGCTGTGCTGGTTTGTGCCGGCGCCTGTCCCAAAGCCCCACCCGCTTCAGGTATTTTTCAACCATTTCCAGGTTGAAATTCTGGAATACGAAGCCGATGGACCTACGGCGAAGTTCGACCAGTTTGCGGTCGGGAAGACCAGTGACGGCTGTGCCGTCAAAGAAGAGCTGGCCGGTGCTTACGCAATCGATCAGACCGCAAATATTGAGCAACGTGGTCTTGCCAGAGCCCGAAGGCCCGGCAAAAACGGTAAACTCGCCCTGCTGCACCGCTACATCAACCCCGCGCAACGCCGGCACTTCGGTTTTGCCCAGGGGATATATCTTGGTAATACCCACGCCATTTAAAAAATCAGCCATGCGCACCTCCTGCTGAAATCGACCCATTGTACGTTCACTTTTTGAGCAGGGGAAGAGGTTTTCCGACCAACGGTCCATATGGCCGTCTGAACGACCGGATAAGCGGAGTGAACCGGGCGACAAGCAGCAAGCGCTTCTCGCGGCTGACGCTGACCCGCGCTTTCAGGCGCGGTTTACTTGCTCACCCTTTCGATGTAGGAGCCGTCGCACGGCGCAGCAGGACATGATGGATTTCGCCTGCTCGCGGTTCGGCGATTCAACCCATTGCTTTTACGCATTGTCCAATAGCTGTCGAATTTTATAAGCCAGATCCTTTGCCGAATAGGGTTTGTGCAGAAAAACTACGTCCGGCTCCAGTTCTCCGCTATGAACAATGTGATTTTCTGTGTATCCGGAGACAAAAAGCACTTGGATGCCCGGAATCAGCGCCCTGGCCCTTTCAGCCAATTCCTTGCCGTTCATTTTCGGCATGACCAGATCGGTAACCAACAGGCGCGGGGGTTCGGCTTGATCTTTCAGCCACTCCAGTGCCTGAACGCCGTCTTCGGCGACATGAACCCGATAACCATATCCCTCCAAAGAATTCCCGGCATATTGCCGCACCGCCCCGTCATCTTCCACGAACAATATGATTTCACTGCCTGATAAATCCCGATCGTTGCGTTTCCGTTGGATATCGGTTGGCACGTTCTCTTCGGTAGCCGGCCAATACACTTTAATCATCGTTCCTTTGCCCAATTCGCTGTAAATATAAATATTGCCCTTGTTTTGCCTGACAATGCCATACACGGTGGCCAATCCCATGCCCGTGCCTTTTCCCTTTTCTT
Source organism: Candidatus Aminicenantes bacterium (assembly GCA_026393795.1). Lineage (NCBI taxonomy): Bacteria > Candidatus Aminicenantota > Candidatus Aminicenantota bacterium. The sequence continues at coordinate 4,029 of JAPKZL010000302.1, forward strand.
TCGTGGAGAAAAACGGTTCGAATGCTTTTTGCTTTACTTCTTCGGTCATGCCACAGCCAGTGTCGCTCACGGCCAGGAACACGTGCAGCCCCGTCTGGCTGTCGGGATGATGCGCGACATACGACTCATCCAAATGACTCGTGCCGGTCTCAATGGTGATTTTCTTCTCGGAGGCTTTGTCCGTCCTTTTATTGACGGCGTCGCGGGCGTTGACGATTAAATTAATGATTATTTGCTCGATCTGGCTCGGATCGGCCTTGATTCCGGGCAGATGGGGAACCAGGCGTTTTTCCATGTTGATGTCTTCGCCGATGAGTCGGCGCATCATTTTATCCAGTTCGGAAATGACCATGGTGATGTCCAGAATCATGGGTTGAAATATCTGTTTTCTGCTGAAGGCCAGTATTTGGTTCGTCAACATCTCCGCTTTCTTAGACGCCGAAAAAATCGTCAGCAAGTTTTGCCTTACGTCGCGATTGTCTCCCGTCTTGGCCAGGGCCATCTCCGCATAACCGCTGATCACCGTCAGCAGATTGTTGAAATCATGGGCGATGCCGCCGGCCAGAGTGCCGATCGATTCCATTTTTTGAGTCTGAATCAGCTGCTGTTCCAGTTTTTTCCGCTGCGTAATGTCTTTTAAGATACCCTGGGTGGCAATGCCATTCTTATACTTAATATGCGCTGTCGACACTTCAACATCCAATTCTTTTCCATCTTTGGCAAGTGCCGTGAATTCGTATACCGGCTCGACCTCCTCGCCCGCCTCCACGCCCCGGCTCCTTTCGGCAACGAAAGCTTTGCTCTTGGGGGCGACCAGGTCCATGAAATCGAAATCGGGACCGTTGACTTCCTCCAGGGTCAAGCCAAATATTTCCTGGAATTTATCATTGATCACCTCAAATTTTTTATCATAAAGAAGATAGATCGCGTCATTGGACTGCTGAATTAAATTGCGGTACTTCTCTTCGCTGGCTTCCAATTCTTGGTTTGTCTTTTTTAGTTCGACGTTCGCGCGATTCAAGTCCTGATTGGAGACCGCCAGCTTTCGATTTGAGGAATCCAATTGCTCGTTCAACTCGCTCAATTCTTCATTTCGAATACGCATGGATCTCGTTCGGGCCCAGGAGACAAAAACAACCAAGGATACGATGGCTAAGGCGACCAGGACGCGAAACCACCAGGTTTTCCAAAATGGCGGGATAACCGTTATTTTGAAAGTGTCTTCACCGCTTTCCTGTTGGTAAATGTTGCGGGCCTTAACCCGAAAGACATAAGAACCTTCCGGCAGGTTCATGTACTCCTTCATATTTTGCGCCGTCCAGTCAGACCATTCCCGGTCGAGACCATCCATGCGAATTTTGTACCGGTTAGCCTCCGGCTCGTCGAAAGCAGTCAGGGCGAACTCGAAACGGAGTGAATTCTCAGTATACTTCAGAGCGGGGATTGTCTTGGAGCCCATCGCTGCCGAGGCGCCTCCAAAAAGAAGCTGGCCCCTCGCCTTTTCCACCCGGCGGATGAGGGCGGAGTAAGCCGGGGTATAATCCTTTGGAATACGGGGATCGTAACGGCTAAGGCCTTCCGACCCTCCGAACCATACAACGCCGTCGGCATCGGCATGGATTGTTTCGATAGCCGTCTCGCCAATACGGAGAAAGGGCGTCTTTTCCCAGCGGTAGCTTCCGTCTGGCTGGAGGACGGCGGCTCCGGCTTCGTAGATGCGGCGAGTCTTTTCAATGGAATCCATCCATATCCGACCTTGGGAATCCTCGCGCCATGCAAGCACCTTCCTGAAACCGTCGGGAAAGAGCCTGGCAAAGCGCGGATCGGGGGAAAAATGCTTCGCTGTCTCGTCAAAGCGGTAGACTCCCTGGGGTGTGCCGAACACATACGTGCCGCCCATGGTATGGACGTGGTAATCCAATCCGATCGGCAACCCCTGATCCGATCCGAAACGCTCCACGAGGGGGGAAGGTCCGGACGCACCACCCTGCCAATCCCTGGAGAAGGTGATGCGCAGGATACCTTGTGCCTGGGTGCCCAGCCATAGTCGGCCATCTTCCATTTCCGCCATATTGCGAATTTCTTCGTTTATCCCCGTAATCTTCCCTTCGTCTATCCACCTGCCTTGGTCTTCACCCCGGCGAACCATTGATGCCAGACCGTCCTGAAGCCCCACAAAAACTCGTGCGGGATCGGATCGTGAGCGAAAGAGGCTCATCGCAATAACATTGGATGGCCTGACGAGGAAAGCTTCGCGGCCGCGAATCTCGGAAACTCCATTGATGCCGGTCGCCAGGAGAATGCCGCCGAAAGATAGTAAATTAAAAGTCTGACTTTTCATCCCGGCTATGCATTCGAATCGGTATCCCGGAGATGCCGGGGAAGATTTGCGCCAGGGCGGTTGCAGGACATAGACACCCTGGCTTGTTCCCACATACATGGTTCCCTTGTGCCCGTGCAGGAAAAGCACACTTCCCTTGAGGCCGGAACGCTCGTCGAAAATGGTTAGCGGTGCCGGCCATTCGATGCGGGAGAGGCCCTTGTTGTGAGTTAGCCAAAGGCCGGATTGCTGGTCGGGCTGAATGCGGAGTACGGTATTATCGATGAGTCCGGCTGTTTTGTCCAGGATGCTGAGCATCTTCCCGTCCCGGCTGATGCAGGCCATGCCCCCTTGGAGCGTAGCCAGGGCCAACGTGCCATCATTGAGCAGAACGCCGTGGTACAACAGGTTTTTTTTAAGGAATGTGTCGGCTGCTGTGGGGAATGGGCTGAGCGTAGCGCCATCGTATAGAAAAAAACCCTGGTCCCGAGTCCCTATTAGCACCCGTCCGGCCGTGACGGTTGAATCTCCTGCCTTTGGCATGTCAAAGGGGAGCATGACGTAAATCTTTTCAAAAGCAAAGCGCTCCCCCCCCTTGACCAAAACCAGTTTATCCCGGGAGAGTTCCATCAACCCCACATCGTCCTGGCGGATGAAAAGGCGGCCATACACAAGAAATGCTCTGTGAAACCCTGTTTGGGCCTTCCATACCTTGATATGGTTATTGGCAAGGAGAAACAGGTTTGCCCGTGAATTGAAAAACACACCTTGGGAGGTGACATAAATGTCCCAAACATCCAAAAAAGCTTGATGTGACGTTTCGATCAGATCGTTCAGGGACACGAAGCGCATCTTCCCAGTCTCATCGGGCGCAAGATACCCGATCTCTCCCTGTGCGCCGACATAGACGCGCCCGGCATCGTCCACTGCCAGGGAACGGATGGCGGTCTTGTTCTTGCTTGGGATCAGGCGCCAGCTGATTCCGTCATATTCCAGTACCCCATCGCCGTTGCCAATATATATCACACCCCGCTTGTCTTGGATAATAGCCCAGTTCTGGGCTTGGGCCCCGTATTCCTTTGGATCGTAGCTGCGGATGTAGGGCAATCCCCGCTCTTTGATTATTTCGCTGCCGCCTTGAAGACTGGCGACTGTCAAGGTGATGATGATGGCAAAATTTAAAAACCGAATTTTTCTGCTCCTGAAATAAATATTAATATAAAAAAAATAGCAATTCAATTAAATTCAATTTTTCTAATAGTTTTTGCAGGGAATGATTTCTGAAAATGAAGTGCCCCTCGGCTGCGGCCAGGGACTTTTTTTATTTGCTGACGCGCTCGATGTAGGAGCCGTCGCGGGTGTCGACCTTGATCACCGTGCCCACTTCGATGAACGGCGGCACCGTCACCTCGAGTCCGCCCTCGAGCTTGGCCGGCTTGTAGGAAGCCTGCACCGTCGAGCCCTTCATGTTCTTCTCGGTCTCGACCACCTTGAACTCCATGGACAGGGGCGGCACGATGTTGATCGGCTTGCCCTGGAAGAACTCCATCTGGTAGGTCTCGTTCTCCTTCAGGTAAAAAACGTTGTCGCCGATGAACTCCCCGTCCAGGCCGAGCTGGTCGTAGGTCGTCGTGTCCATTAAGATGTAGTGGGTGCCGTCGTTGTAGGAATAGGTGACCTCCTTGGTCTCCAGGTTCACCTTTTCCACGCGGTCGGAAGAACCGAAGCGGAACGGGGAGCGCACGTTGCTCTCCAGGTCGCGCATCTTGACGTGGATGGTCGACTTGTAGCGGCCGGGGGTGACGTGGTCCATCTCCTCGACGCGGTACAGTTTATTGTCCATCAAGATGATCATGCCCCGGCGTATCTGGGTGGCGTTAATCATAATATCCTCCATTAATGAATTCATTGATCTGCCCGCGGTCGTTGCTGCGAGCATAGAATAAAGTGGCATGGCGTTCAAGCAGGAAAAAGTAGCCGGCGGCGGAATTCCCGGCCAGGAAGGTCTGCCCGTTGTTTTGGCCCGGCCGGAAGGCGAGCTTGAATTTTTTTTCCAGGAAGCTCCGGAAGGCGGCAGCGAAGCGGGCGCAATCCTGAACCGTGTCCCACTGCGCTTTCCAGAGCAGCAGCAAGGACGCGTTTTTGCCGTAGATGGCGTATGCGTCCCCATTCCAGCCGGCCGCCGCGTCGGTGATGTCGGTGCCTTCGGCCAGCAGCACGTTCAGGAAATACTCGCCGATCACCCCGGAGTGGATTTCCTGCCAAGAGGCCGGCCGGAAGGCGATACGCACCGTTGCCGGTTTTTCCCGCTTGAAATACTTCTCCGGATGCAGGATCTGCTCGGACGACTGCGGCGGCTGGGCCAGGACCTGGTTCAAACCCTTCCATTTGTCCTTGTTGAAGACATCGCGGCTGAACTTCATCCCGTCCAGGTAGGGCATGAGCAGTTGGTCCCTGACGATGGCCGGCGCGTCGCCAAGCGAGGAAGTTCCGGCCAGCGCCGAGAAAGCCAGCACGTTTTCCGGGCTGAAGGCCTCGCCGATCAGGTCGGGGTCGAAACCGAGCTGGCGGATCATCACCCAGGTGGCGTCGCCCTCGACCGCGGC
>JAPKZL010000303.1 GCA_026393795.1 Candidatus Aminicenantes bacterium
CCGGATCTTGAAAAGCGCTTTTATTTTTTTCTGTTTTGCGCTATAGTAAATTTTATGCACCGGACTTCAGCACATCCTGCGGACCGGCCGTCCCGTCGCCGCCAGTCGTTTTTGTTGGCGGTCGCTTTTTTCTTCTTGAACGGCGCGATGGCTTGGGGGCTGGATCCGCAGAAGGATATCAGTCAGTATATCCTCGATCAATGGTCTACCGACAACAGCAACATCCCGCAGGATTCTGTCCTGAGCATGATCCAGACCCGGGACGGCTACCTGTGGGTTGGTACCTATGAAGGGCTGGCCCGTTTCGACGGGCTGCATTTCACTGTTTTCGACAAATCCAACACTCCAGAAATGCAAAACAATGGCATGATGGTGATGGTCGAAGGAGCGGATGGGGCGATATGGATCGGCACGCCCAACGGGTTGCTTTGCCGCCGCGCTGGCCAGTTCCGCAATTTCACCATCGGCGATGGCCTTTCCAGTGATTTCATCCTGGCGCTGGGATTCGATGCCCAGGGCGCTTTGTGGATCGGCACCACCAAGGGGCTCAACCGCTATGAGCATGGCGTCTTCACCAGCTTTACGGTTAGCGACGGGCTGGACCAGGACTATATTTCGGCCCTCTGTGCCGGTCCGGATAATGCCATGTGGGTCGGTACCAGTGATGGACTTTTCAGCTATTATTCCGGCCGCTTCCGCCGCTACACGCTCCCGGGCGGCAAGCCGGGAAACACGATCTGGTCCCTCTGCGCCGGCCGCAATAAGGTGCTGTGGATCGGCACGGCCGGCGGCGGCTTGGTCAGGTTTAAGGAAGGGATTTTTCGCGTTTATTCCCGCCAGGACGGCCTGACCGGGAACGAGATCCGCGTCATTTACGAGGACAACCAAGGCGTCCTGTGGATCGGCACCGGCAGTGACGGCTTGAACAGGTTCGAAAACGAGGCATTCAGCCATCTGGAGCATCAATCCGGCTTGGCCAATGATTCGGTCCGCACCCTGGTCGAGGACAGGGAAGGCAGCTTATGGGTCGGCACCTACGGCGGCGGTTTGAACCGCCTCAAGGACGACCGCTATATTTTTTACAACCGGAGAAACGGCCTGCCGGTCGACCTGACGCGGTCGGTCATGCAGGACCGCGAAGGCATCATCTGGATCGGTACGGTGGGCGGCGGCCTGGTGCGTTTCAGTTCAGGCACGTTCACGGTTTTCAACGAAAAACAGGGCCTGCGTGACCTGCGCATCTGGTCCATCGCCCAAAGCCACGACGGATCGATTCTGTTCGGCACCTATGGCGGCGGGCTGCACCGCCTGCAGAATGGCAGGATCACCGCCGTGTATTCGACCCGCAACGGCCTGGCCAATGACATCGTGCGCGCGGTCCTGGCCGCCCGCGACGGGACGATCTGGGTGGGGACCAATGGCGGCGGCATCGACATCCTGCACCCGGACGGCCGCATCGTCAACTACAGCCGCCGCAACGGACTGGGTGACGATTTCATCTATGCCATCAGCCAGGACCGCGAGGGCACGGTCTGGGTCGGGACCTATAATGGCGACCTCTACCGTTTCCGGGATGGAAAATTTACTGCGTACCAGCCTCGTTCCGGCACTTCCCAGAACGCCATTTGGGCGATCCATCCCGACGCGGATGGGGCGTTGTGGCTGGGCACCAATAGCGGCGGGCTGATCCGTTTCAAGAACGGCGAGTTCCGCACCATCAGCTCCCGGGACGGATTGTACAGCGACGTGGCCTTCCAGATCCTGGAGGACGATCGCGGCTATCTCTGGATGAACTGCAACAAAGGAGTTTTTCGGGCCAGCAAAAAGGAACTGAACGATTTCGCCGACGGCGTCATCTGGCACGTCCAATCGCTTTCCTTCGGCATTTCCGAAGGGGTGCGCGGAGTCGAGAGCACCGGCCCGGCCCAGCCAGCCGGTTGGAAATGTCGGGACGGCAGACTATGGTTTCCGACCATCAAGGGGGTGACCGTCCTCGATCCCGACTACAGCAAGCGCAATGAGCGCATCCCGCCGGTGCTCATAGAAAAAATGATTGTCGAGGGGCAGGAGGTCGATTTGGCGGCGCCAGTGGTCATCGGCCCCGGGCGCAAAAAACTGGAGTTCACTTTTACCGCCCTCAGCTTTCTGGTTCCCGAAAAAAACCGTTTCAAGACCATGCTGAGTGGATTCGACCGCGACTGGAGCGCGGAGACCAGCCAAAGGCAGGTTTCTTACACCAACCTGCCGCCCGGGCGCTACGCTTTCCGGGTAATCGCCTGCAACAACGATGGCAAATGGAATGAGAGCGGAGCCAAACTGGTCTTCGAGCTGCGGCCTTTCTTCTACCAGACGTTCTGGTTCCAAGTGCTGGTCGTCCTGGCGCTGCTGCTTCTGGCCGTCATGGCCTTACGCTGGCGCTTCCGCAGTCTGGAGCGCCGCAGGCATGAGCTCGAGGTCCAGGTCCGTGAGCGGACCACCCAACTCTCCCGGGTCAACGAAGAGTTGCTCCAGGCCAACCGCGTGCAGGATGAGATGCAGCGCATCGCGGTTCATGACTTGAAAAATCCGTTGCAGGCCATCATGGGAGCGGCCGACCTGATCAGGCAGCAGAACCGCGGCCTTCCCGGCAGCGCCATGCTGGCCGAAAAGGTCTCGCTGGCCTCCAAACGCATGCTGGCGCTGGTCAATGAGATGCTGGAGATCTCGCGTTTTGAAAGGGGGGATTTCAAGCTGGAACTGCAGACGGTCGATCTGGGCGAACTGCTCATGCTGGTTTGCAGGGGCTTCAGTGAGCAGATGCAGCGGAAAGGGCAGAAGCTCGTTCTCGCCCTCGAGCCCGCCTGCCTGGTCATGGGCGACCTGGAATGGCTGAAGGAGATCTTCGACAACCTGCTGAGCAACGCCGTTAAGTTTTCCCCTTTCCAGGCTGAAATCGGGGTCAGCACCCTTTGCCGGGAAAAGACTGTGCTGGCGGTCATCCGCGACCAGGGACCCGGGCTGACGGCCGAGGATCGGACGATGCTGTTCGGAAAATTCCAGCGCTTGAGCGCCAAGCCCACCGGCGGCGAATCGTCGACCGGGCTGGGGCTGTCGATCGCCGAACTGCTGGTACGCAAGCACGGCGGCCGCATCTGGGCCGAGAACGAACCCGGCCGGGGCAGCAGCTTCCACGTGGAGTTGCCCAGGGTCTGAAATTATTGAAAAACGGGAAAGAAGCGGACAATAAGGCTCAGGCAGGCAGGTTCATTTTTCGGCCATAGCCAGCCAGGATCGTTTCCAGGCCTGGACGCGGCGGCAGGCCCGCTCAATGCGCGCGGCGCTGACGCGCTTGGCGGCGATCAGCCCCAGGATCGTCTCCTGGGTGCGGCTGGCGATGTCCGGGTCATAGACCATGTTGTTGGCCATGAGAACGACATCGATGCCGGCGTTCAAGGCCAGTTCCAGGACCTTTTCACGACTGTATTCGGCGCTGATGGCCTTCATCTCCATGTCGTCGGAGATGACGATGCCGGTATAATGCATCTCCCGGCGCAGCAGCTGGTAGATGGTTTTCTTGGAAAGGGTGGCCGGAAATTCGCTGTCCAGCTGGCTGTTGAAAATATGGGCGGTCATGATCGCCTCGGCCTGGCCGCCGGCGATCAGTTCCCGGTAGGGCAGCAACTCGCTTTCATGCCAGGTGTCGCTAACGTCGGTGAACCCCAGGTGGGAATCCTGGCGCGAGCTGCCGTGGCCGGGGAAATGCTTGAGGCAGCAGGCTACGCGGTGCCGGCGGTGGCCTTCGATCACGGCCAGCGCGTGGCGGACCACCAGATCGGCATCGGCGCCGAAGCTGCGCTCGTATTTGCCGATGATCGGGTTTTGCGGGTTGACGTTCAAATCGACCAGCGGCGCGAAGTTGAGGTTGATGCCGCAGGCGGCCATGGCAACGGCGGTGCGCTCGGAGCATTCCAGAGTCAGCTCCGTATTATCCATCCGGCCCAGGGCTTGCGCCGATACCGTGGCCGGGAAGCCTGCTTTCTCTTTCAGTCGGGCCACATGTCCGCCCTCCTGGTCAATGGCGATCAATAGGGGAGTGTCTGCCCGTGATTGCAGGGATTCGACCAGGGTCTTGAGCTGTTGCGGCGAGCGGATATTGCGATCGGCCGTTTCCAGGGCCAAGTCGCGATCGAACAGGACCACGCCGCCGATGCGGCCGGCGCGGATGTCGCGGGCGATGGGCGAGTGCTCGTCAGCTTCAAGGCCGCGGAAACCGATCAGCAGCATCTGGCCGATTTTTTCGCGTAAGGTTGCCGGTTGGCTGCGGCTCATCGGAAATCACCTTGAGATATGCGTCAGGGCTTGAAGGCGGTATGCTTGGGACCGAACGAAAAAAGGACCAGCGAGTCGGCGGCGATTTGGTAGATCAACCGCTGCGGCCGGCCGCCAACCGTGCAACGGTAAATGTGAAAAGGCATCAGCTCGCCGTTCATTTTTTTCCCGCTGGCGGGATCGGCCAAGATCTGCAGGATGGACTTTTTTAATGACTCCTTTTCCTTCTCTCCCTGCAGCCTTTCCCTTTGTTTCCTGAACTTGGCTGTTTCAAGCAGCTGCATTAGATTTTTTCCATGTCCAGTGCCAGCACCCGGCCGGCCTGGTAATCGATTTTGGCTTCCAGGACATCTTTGATCTCCTCAATGTTCATTTCCGGATTTTCGATTGCCGCCAGTCCGATCTTCAGGGCGTAGCGCAAGGCGCTGGAAAAATCGCGCTGGTCTTTTTTGGCAAACAAGTTCAACGCCGACAACAATTCATTGTCGATGGCAAAGGTCTTTCTGGTCATATTAAATCACCTGTAATCATATATAATGTGATAATTTCATACATTTGTCAACAAAAAATTGCTAAATTGTTAAAAAAAGGCAAATTCTGGCAAAATGAAAACTCCGGCCTCTGTCGATGCGCCAATAGGAAAAACGGCTGCCGCGGAAATCTTGCCGGCAGATATTTGGTTGTTACATGCCGAATTGATCGATGATCTGCTGCTTGCTCTTGTGCAGGATGCCGAATTTGGCGCCGACCTTGGTGAAGGCGGCCAGGGCTTTGTCAAGATGGTGCTGCTCGTGGGCGGCGGAGAGCTGGGTGCGGATGCGCGCCTGCCCCTTGGCCACGACCGGGAAGAAAAAGCCCACGGCGTAGATGCCTTCCTGGTAAAGCTCCTTGGCGAAATCCTGGGACAACTTGGCATTGAAAAGCATCACCGGCACGATCGGGGTTTCGCCCTCCTTGATGATCAGCCCGGTTTCGGTCAGCCCCTTTCGCCAGAAAGCGGTGTTGCGTTCCAGCTTGTCGCGGCGCTCGGTGGTCTTGGCGATGATGTCGAGGACGGCGATGGCGCCGGAGACGACCACCGGCGGGATGGTGTTGGAGAAGAGGTAGGGCCGTGCCTTCTGGCGGCACATTTCCACCAGCTCGCGCCGGCCGGAGACGCAGCCGCCCGAAGCGCCGCCCAGGGCCTTGCCCAGGGTGGTGGTGATGATGTCGATCTTGCCGACCACGCCGCAATGCTCGTGGGTGCCGCGGCCGGTCTTGCCGATGAAGCCGCTGGCGTGCGAGTCGTCGACGAATACCAGGGCGTTGTATTTCTCGGCCAGGGCCACGATCTGGTCCAGCTTGGCCAGGTCGCCGTCCATGGAGAAGGAGCCGTCGGTGATGATCAGCTTGACGCGGGCGGCGGCGTGGAGCTGGAGCTTCTCCTCCAGGTGGCCCATGTCGGAGTGCTTGAAGGTGTCCTGCTGGGCCTTGCACAGGCGCATGCCGTCGACGATCGAGGCGTGCACCAGGCGGTCGGAGATCATCACGTCCTGCTCGTTGAGGATGGCCTCGAAGACGCCGGCGTTGGCGTCCATGCAGGAGGGGAACAGGATGGTGTCCTCGGTGCCGAGGAATTTCGTCAGCTTGCCCTCCAGCTCCTTGTGGATGTCCTGGGTGCCGCAGATAAAGCGCACCGAGGACATGCCGTAGCCGCGGGCATCCAGCCCTTTCCGAGCCGCCTCGACCACGTCGGGGTGGGACGAGAGGCCGAGATAGTTGTTGGCGCACATGTTGATCACGTGCTGCTGCTTGGAGCCGGCCGGGAACTGCACCTCGATCTCCGAGTCCTGCGGGGAGCAGATGATGCGTTCTTCCTTGAATATGCCGGCGCTGCGGATGCTTTCCAGCTCGGTCTTGTAAATGGCGCGGATGTCGTTATTGAATGCCATGATGCGCCTACTGGATGTTGAATCCCTGCAGCAGCGTGATGATGTTGTCCACCGAGTCGAACGCTTCCGGGGTGGCCTTGGCGTCGGGGATCTGGATCTTGTATCGGGTTTCTAAAAATCTTTTCAGGGAGACCATGGAAAAGGAGTCGACAATGCCGCCCGAGATCAGCGGCGTGTTGAACGTGACCTCGCGGTCGTCGTCTTCCTCCAGGTACTCCTTTTTCACGTAATCGAGGATGGTGTTTTTAAGATCGGACATTTTTATCTCCTTGTTTTGCTTGGGAATACATTTTTTACATGGAAACGCGGTGCTTGTCAAGACCTCCAATCCGGTTGGGGCAACCCCCTGTGGTTGCCCCTTTAATCAGGGCAGGCACGGGGGCCTGCCCCTACGGTCTTTTCAGTCGTTTTCCAGGGTCGAGATGTCGCCGATCTCCTCGCCCCCGCATTTTGAAGCCTGGAAAGGGATCGTGTATAATAACGGATGCTTCACCTGCCTATTCAACGCCCGTCCGCATTGATTTTCGACATGGATGGGCTGATGATCGACTCCGAGCGCCTCTATTTCGCCGCCGAGCGCGAGATGGCCGCCGCCTACGGCAAGGAGATCCGAAACGAGCAGCTCTGGCCGCTGATGGGGCGCAAGCCCATCGAGGCGCTGGGCCTCCTGCGCGGCATCCTGGGGATCGATACCCCGGCCGATGAGCTCTTCGCCTGGCGCAACCGCCTCATGCTGGAGAAGATGGGCCGCGACCTGGGCGCCATGCCCGGACTATACGAAATCCTGCGGGCCTTTCACGGCCGGCTGAAGCTGGCGGTCGGCACCGGCGCCCAGCAAGAGTTCCTCGACATCGCCCTCGACACGCTGCGCATTCGCGGTTATTTCGCTGTCCTGCAGACGGCCGACGGCCTCGATCGCGGTAAGCCCGATCCCGAGATCTACAGTATCGCCTGCCGCCGGCTCGGGCTGCCGTCGGGGGAGTGCCTTGTGCTTGAGGACGCCCGCAACGGCGTTTTGGCCGGCAAGGCCGCCGGCTGCCCAGTCATCGCCGTTCCCAACGACTACACCCGCGGCCAGGACTTCTCCGAGGCCGACTGGGTCGAGCCCGACCTCTTCGCCGCGGCAGGGAGGATCGAAAAATTGCTGGAATAGCCTCTCCTCAAGATTGACAGGAATAATTTGGCTTTTCATTTTAAATTATATTTTCAACAAATGCTGAAAAATTTTATTTACTGAAATTTGCTTGACAAATGATATTTTTCATCATATTATATATTTTCAGCAAATGCTGAAAGATGGCAAATAAATGAAAGATAATGAGAGTAGCTGTTCAGAAAAAGCCCGGGATTCTTTGCGGGGATATTTGGCGGAAATCGCCTTTATTAGTAATCTGAAATGGAAAAGAGAGTTTCGTCTGGCCAACCTGGAAGCGGATTGGCTGGTTACCATGAAGATCGCCGATCAATCGCGTCAACTGCTTGTGGAAGTGAAGAACAGCGGGCAGCCGCGGCTAGCGCATGAAGCTGTGAATCATTTGCTGCGTCTGAAAGAAAAATTGCCCCAGGCATATCCCGTGTTCATGGCGCCTTTCATATCAGAACGTTCCGCTGAAATCTGTATCCAGGAAAACGTCGGCTATGCCGATTTTGCCGGGAACTGCCGGCTCGAATTCGACACTATGTTTATCGGGCATCGCGGTCAGGCCAATCCTTTCATTCAAAAGAGGTATTTGCGTTCCTTCTATTCGCCCAAAGCGGCCCGCATATTGCGGGTGCTGCTGAAGGATCCGCGGCAAGCCTGGAAGTTACAACCCCTGGCGCAAGTAGCCCGGGTGAGCCTGGGGCAGACGGCCAATGTCAAAAAAATGCTCCTTGATCGGGAATGGCTGCAGGCTGTGGATGATGGAATTCTATTGCGGGAACCGGGAAAACTCCTGAAGGAATGGAGCGAACATTACTCCTTCAAAAAAAATTTCATGCAAGAATATTATTCTTTGTCGGTCATTCCGGAAATCGAAGAGAGGATTGCCGCTTACTGCCGTAACCATGATGTTGACTATGCCTTTACCGGTTTTTCGGGGGCAGCCCGCCTGGCGCCAGCGGTCAAGTACAACCGAGTCATGGTCTTCATCGCCGGTGATTGGTCAAAGATAGTTCGGGACCTTGACTTCAAAGCTGTGAGCAGCGGAGCCAATGTCATGTTTCTGAAACCGTTTGACGACGCGATATTTTTCACCTCCGAGTCAATTCAAGGCGTCCGCATTGCGGCACCGATCCAACTCTATTTGGATTTGATCGGGTTTCGCGGCCGGGGCGAGGAAGCTGCAGAAACTCTTTTTCAAGAAGTGATTAAGAAAACATGGTAAAAAAATCAAATTTCACTGAAGACAAGGTTGCTGCGGCGCGGGGAGTTTTGTGCGAAGTATTTCAGCTGTTGAATAAATACCGGGAGCAAATCGTTTTGATCGGCGGCTGGGTGCCTGAATTCATTTTCAGCGCACCAAAAGCTCAGTATGTGGGCAGCATGGATGTGGACCTGGCCCTCAGCGAACAATTACTGCAACAGACGGGGAAGAATGATATCCGCACACTTTTGGCAAATCATGGATTTGAGCGTGACGAAGATCCTACTATTATGTGGCGTCCAGTGCCGATGCATGGAAAAACAATTCGGGTACGAGTCGATCTGTTTCCCTTACAATTTGCGGCGGTTGGAAATTCGGGAGCGGTTTCAGACAAATCGGAAACTCGGTTGTTCTCGGAATCGTCTTTTTGTGTATCTGTTAATGGTGAGTTTTCCGATGGCCGGAAAGAAAGAGTTGAGATTCGGATTGCTTCGCTAACTCTTTTTCTGGCCTTGAAGGGTCGAGCTTTTTCTGATCGGCTTAAAACCAAAGATGCCTGGGATATTTACTATTGTCTGCAGAATTACCCGGGCAGCCTGGAAGCATTGGCGAAGGAAATCAGTCCCCATTTGCAAAATGAATTGATCCGCGAAGGCTTTCAATGTATCGCCCAGTTGTTTTCCAGCGTTGACGATTATGGGCCCAAATTTGCAGTTGATTTTGATGAAATCAGCGATGCGGATGAACGAGAGATAATGATGCGGGATGTGTTTGAACGTGTTCAGGCCTTGCTGAATTTTCTTGGCATGAAGTAAAATGGCGCCTTCGCTGAATTTGAGCGGGCCCTGATCCGCGAGCGCCAGCGCGAAGGAATCGCCCTTGCCAAAAAACGTGTAGCGTACCGTGGCCGCAAGAAAGCGCTATCGCCCTCCAGCTCCAGAGGCAATTATGCTTCAAAGACTAACATTGCATGTGGTACAATAAATGGGGGCAGGTCAAGCACAAAATGGCAAACAGCAATTTCCCAAGAATTCATAGCGATCTATTAAAAACAAAAGAAGATTTGTCATATTTACATAAACTTTTCGATCAAACAAAATCAAAATATAAAAAAGAATTAAAAAATGTTATGTACATCCCTTGGTATAAAATAATCATAGATAGACTAATCTTAATTCTTACTTTTGGGATAATTAATAACATTGAAAAAAACTAAATCGAATTAGAAATAAAAAAGCGGGATGTTCAAAGGAAATATTATGCTCTATTTGATGAAATTGAAAAAGAAATAGTTGAAATCTCCAATAATGTTAAAGATTTATCTGACGTTGACCATCAATTTATAATAGAACTTCGAAGCCATCTTTGTGAAAACGGCTATCCTTCAAATTGGGAAGAAGTATCAAGAGCTGTTCGGGAAAGGGATGATTATCATTGCAAGTCTTGTGGAACTGAATATCAGGTTCTACATGTTCATCATGTTATCCCTTTATCTAGAGGGGGATCGAATAATATATCAAATTTGATTACTTTGTGCGAAAAATGTCATATAAATAAACATCCCCACATGAGGAGATAAAAATGTCTTTTTATGGAGTGGTTCCCGAAGGAACAGGCGGGCATCTAATTACAATCGAAGCCCAAGTAAATATCGCTGCACCTACAAAATCTGAGTCTCTAGATATTCGTTTGCTTGGACTTCCGCAAGTTGCATTGAAACAAGGAGTTCCTCGCTGGCAAAATGCTCTAAGAAACAGTGGATTAACTTATCCTAAATATGAAGTAACTATAAATCTAGCCCCAGCAGATTTGCCTAAAGAGGGAACAACCCTAGAGGCACCAATAGTTGCCATTTTAGGGATACTTGGAGAAACAACTGAAGAGTCTGAAAAAGTAGAAGATAATAAAGATAAAAATCCAGAAGATTTTAGAAAAGTAATTGAAGAAATCCGTTTGCGTAACCAATTAAGAAGAGAGCGACTTAAGAGGATTTATAAATCAGACTGGGTAATCATTGGTGAGTTGAGATTGTCAGGAGAATTGAAAAGCACTCGTTCTCTTCTTGGAATGATTTCGAAGGCTCCTAAAGGCGCTAAAATAATTGTCCCTATTGAATCTAAACACGAAGCAAGTATTTTACTTTTTAAAGATATTAATGCTCAAGTATTTTGCGTTTCCCATATTAATGAAGTTGTGAATTTTATTTTGGGAGAAATTAAGATCGATCCCATAAAAAATGATCTCAAAGCAATAATAAACTCAATTCCCAAAGATCAAGAAATGAAAGCATATACAGATTACAGTGATATTGTCGGACAAGATATTGCCAAAAGAGCAATTGAAATTGCTATTGCTGGTGGGCATTCAGTTCTACTTTTCGGCCCTCCTGGAGAAGGTAAAACAATGTTAGCAAAAGCAATTCCAGGAATAATGCCCAATCTTACAACAAAGGAATGTTTTGAGATTAATCAAATATATAGCGCAAAAGGGCTTCTTAAACAGGGCCAAGTAAAAATCATGAGACCATTTCGTCAAGTACATACATCTGCTTCATTAGTTAATATTTTAGGAGGTCGTGGACAAAGTGGGGATATTGAACCAGGGGAGGTTTCTCTAGCTCATAATGGAGTTCTCTTTCTTGATGAATTGCCTCAATTTCCAATAGGTTATGTGGACCAACTAAGAGCAGCATTAGCCGAAAAAAAGATCGTCATTGGCCGTGCATCTGGATCAATTGAATTCATGTGTAATTTTGCATTGGTTTCCGCTATGAATCCTTGTACATGTGGTTATTATGGAGAATATAAATGCTCGATTTGTGCCAAAACAATTTGGAGACAGAATGGTGAGTGTGAAGATCATCCAAATGCAAATACTATACACAAATGTAAATGTTCAAAAGGTTCGGTTGATTCTTATCTTAGACGATTAAGTGGGCCATTTCTTGATCGAGTCGATTTAAAAGTTCGAGTTTATTCATTAAATCCCGAACAACGATTTGCTTCTAATAGTGGAGAGAGATCCAAATTAGTTAGGGATCGAATAAAAAAGGCGAGAGAAAGACAGACCGAAAGATATAAAGGACTTCCAATTCAAGTTAACGCCGAATTGGAAGATACACGGAAATATTTTCACCTACTTAAACTTCCCGCCGCTGATTTACATGAATTTGATAAAATCCAAGGAGAAAAGAATTTAAGTATGAGGGGCGCAGTGAAAGTTCTTCAAGTTGCACGGACTATTGCCGATCTTGAAGGAAAACAAGAAATGTCAATTGATCATATCTTGCAAGCATTAGGATTCATGGGGTCTACATTTAATGAACATGAAATCCAAGTAGAGTTTGAAACAACTATGCGCGAAGGGACTTCTGAAATCACTCCAATTTATATAAACCATCTAAAAGAAAAAGTTCTTGCAGAAATAGGCCGCAGAAGATTATCTAAAAATAGATGTGCAAAGGAAATAGACCTATCAATTTTAACATTCAATAAAGTAATGCGTGGTGAAACAAATATTTCTCAAATATCTATAACAAAAATTAATTCATGGCTCAATGAAAGCTCGGGAAAGAGCTTTTCAAAAAAACATTAAGAGTATTATGGAAAAGTTTCTTGATGTTAGAAGAAATAGAGAGAGAAGTTAAATTAGTGCAAAAACGAATGATAGAAAATAAATTGTAGCTTAGAAATAAAAGGAGTTTAATAATGGCTGATGACAATCTTTATGATGCTGTTCATGAGATTGAGAAATCTTTAGGTCTCCCTTCCAACTTTTATTCTTCTTTACTTGAGGAGGATGATTGGTCTTTTATAATAAAAATTCACTCATTGGTTGAAGCTGCCGTTACGCATATTTTAGTTGTAGCAAGCGGCAAGCAAGAACTAATTAATGTTTTCACTTTACTTGAATTAAGCGATAATCGTAAAGGAAAATTGGCATTCATAAAAGATATGAACCTATTGGAGAAGAAATATCGACGATTCATTAAAACACTTTCTGAATTGAGAAATAGCCTTGTGCATGACATAAAAAATGTTGGATTTTCATTTGATGATTATTTTAAGAAACTCAATCCAGAAAAGAGAAAATCTTTTGTGGAAGCAATGTCTTTAGGATTTAATGAGAAACTTGAGATTAATGGGAAACAGTTTACTTTCAAAGATCATATAGAAAATAAACCAAAAGAATCAATATGGTTAGCCACAATGGTCTTGCTTGCCGAAATATATATCAGTAAGATGTATGTTGAAATTAAAGTTAAGTATTTAGATCTAGCAGAACAATTAATGAAGGGTACCCCTAATCCGAATAATAAGACTTAAAGTGAGGGTGAATAAAAGTATTGGTAAAAGGTCTTTCATTATTACTTTTCCCATTCCGCTTATAGCCCGGCGCAATTCTTTGGATCGTGGAATTGAGCCCAATCGCGGCTGTTGGCTCGCCAGAAACGGCGCTGGCATTTCCGCTTAAACTGATCTCTGGCATTTTGTCACAAAAAAAGAAGTTTTATCTTTTTTGGATCATTTAAAATATTTTTACTCCAATGGAGTTTGGAGAGGCAGCAAAATTGACGAGGAGTCATTTGAAAAATGGCTTAGTAGGGAACTAAATTATTAAAATATCGATCAGATGATAGCAAACTTAATTTTCAACTCTTGAAAAAGATTTCTCTGTTTAAATTTAATCTCAGTCGTTCTCCAGGGTCGAGATGTCGCCGATCTCCTCGCCCCACTCCTGGGCGCGCAGCACGCGGCGCATGATCTTGCCCGAGCGCGTCTTGGGCAGTCCGGGGACGAACTCGATCTCCTGGGGCATGGCCAGGGCCGAGAGCTTCTTGCGGACGAAGTTCATGATGTCCAGCTCCAGCTCCTTGGATGCCTGGAAACCCGGTTTCAGGGCGATGAAGGCCTTGACCACCTCCATGTTCACCGGGTCGGGCTTGCCGACGACGGCCGACTCGGCCACCGACTCGTGCTCGAGCAGCGCCGACTCGATCTCGAAGGGGCCGACCAAATGGCCGGCGGTGTTGATCACGTCGTCGTCGCGGCCGACGAACCAGAAATAGCCGTCCTCGTCGATCGAGGCGCGGTCGCCGCAGATGTACCAGCCGTTCTTGAACTTGCTTTTATAGGTTTCTTCGTTTTTCCAGTAGGTGCGGAACATCGACGGCCATCCCGGCTTGATGGCTATCAGGCCGACGATGCCGGCCTTGGTGATCGGCTCGTGGGTCTTCAGGTCGACCACGGTGGCGGTGATGCCGGGAAAGGGCTTGCCCATGGAGCCGGGCTTGATCTTCATCGTCGGGTAGTTGCTGATCATCATGCTGCCGGTCTCGGTCTGCCAGAAGGTGTCGTGGAAGAACAGGCCGAAGACCTTCTTCGACCAAAGCACCGCCTCGGCGTTGAGCGGTTCGCCGACCGAGCAGAGGTGGCGCAAACAGGAGAGATCGAATTTCTTGACGATCTCGTCGCCCTCCTTCATCAGGGAGCGGATGGCGGTCGGCGCCGAGTACCAGACGCTGACGCGGTATTTTTCGATGAAGCGGTACCACGACTCGGCCTTGAAACCGGCGTCGAGGACGCACTGGGTGACGCCGTTGGCCCAGGCGCCAATGATGCCGTAGGAGGTGCCGGTGACCCAGCCCGGATCGGCCGTGCACCAGTAGATGTCGTCCTCCTTCAGGTCGAGGACATACTTGGCGGTGATGTACTGCGAGATGAGCGAGTAATGGACGTGCTGGGCGCCCTTGGGCTTGCCGGTGGTGCCGGAGGTGTAGTGCAGCACCGATGGGGTCTCGGCCTTGCTCGGAAAGCTGGCGAAGGTTTCGACCTTCGGCTCTTTTTCCATGTCCAGGGCGATTTCCCTTTCACGCAACGGTTTTGCTTTGTCGTCGTCAACAATAATGATGTGGCGCAGCCCAGGCATGTCTTTCAGCAGGGCGCGCACCTTGGCCACGTGCTTCTTCTGGGTGATGATCGCCGCCGTGCCGGCATCGGCCAAACGGGTGAGCAGCGATTCGGCGCCGAAGGCCGAGAAGAGCGGCTGGGCGATGCCGCCCATTTTCAGGATGGCCAGGAAACCGAAATAAAGCTCGGGAACCTTGTCCATGAACAGGCAGATGCGCTCGCCGGGCTGCAGCCCGAGATTTTTAAGGAACTGGGCGATGGCATTGGTCAGCAGGCGCATATCGTTGAAGGTGTACTTTTTCACTTCGCCGGCATGGCCTTCCCAGATCAAGGCCAGCTTGCCGCCCTTGCCCTGGCGGCAGATGCGATCGCTGCAGAATTCACCGATGTTGATGACGTCGCCGGCTTTGTAGCCAAGTTCCTTCTCTGAAATTGCCCACTTGAAATCCTTGAGCTCTTCTTCATACGTGCGCATGTTGGTCATATTTGTCCTCCGGTCGATCTTGCTTATCGTGTTGCGGATAAATGCAAAACGATTTTATAGATTAGTTGCCGGATTTTGTCAAGGGAGGGGGATGGCCTGCTGCCATCGGTGTACGGTTGACGGTTTACGGTACACGGTAAGAAATGGGAGGCGGGCTTGGGCTTTTTTAATGAAATGAGTCTTTTCTCACCATCGACCGTCCACCGTCTGCCGTACACCGTGTCAAGGGCAATTGACAGACTTTCGGTGAAGCTCTAAAATGACCGCATGCCTGGCCCCAAACCATCGTATCAGAACCTGGAGCGCTACTTCATCCGCCTCAAGGCGGGGCAGAGCATGCTGTTGTCCGAGGCGCTGCAGAAGCACCTGCGGGTCACGGCCGATCAGGCTCAGGAACTGCTGTTGCAGGGGAGCGTCTGGGACAACGAGCGCAAGGCGCGTTTAAGGGACGGGCGCATGATCGTCACTTCCCAGCTCATTCGCGTTGACCGGCCGAAATTCACCCTCCGGGAATTCCGGCTGCTTCCCGAAGACATCAAGTTCGAGGACGAGCAGTTGTTGGTCGTCTTTAAACAGGGCGGCGTGCCGGTCCAGCCCACACCATACAGTGATATCGACAACCTGCTGCGCTGGGTCCAGAAATACTTTGACGAAAAACACATCCGCTACCGGGCGGCGCCGATCAACCGGCTGGATCTGCCGGCCCAGGGGTTGGTTTTTTTCGCAAAGGATAAAAAAAGCGAGATTGCCATGCATCGCCAGTTCCAGCAGCACCAGGTGCGCAAGCGCTACTTGGCTGCCACTGAAGTTTTTCCTGG
>JAPKZL010000304.1 GCA_026393795.1 Candidatus Aminicenantes bacterium
TCAACGCCTCGTAATCGCGGAACGTCATCGGCCTGGCCGGGGCGTCAACTGCCGGCGCGGCGCCGGCAGTCGTCCCCTTTTTCTGCGTGGCCAGGGTCCAGGATTGGATGCTGTCCTTGAAGCTGGTGAACGTCAGGCTCAGGTTTTCCAGGTTGATATCCAGCATGTCGGCCGTGGTGCTCTCCTTGCCCACCTGCACGCGGCAATCGCGGCTGAGCCGGGCGGCGCGGTTGGCCATGTCGATTTCGATCGCGGCCGCGGTGATGGAAAATTCCTTGGCCTTGACAACGATGTTCCCCAGGCCGTAGACGTAATTGAAATCAAAGCTGTACAGCAGGTAATCGCCCTTTATCTCCAGCAGGTCCTTGGCCTGGAGGCAGGAGCCCAGGAGCAGGGCCGCCAGCAGGAATGAGGCGAGCTTGTTCATTGAAATTTCAGCTTGTATATTTTCCCCACCTGGTCGCCGCACCAGATATAGCCTTGCGAATAGGCCAATCCGGCGGCGGAACGCGAGGGCGGCAGGTAGACGTTCACCGCGGCACCGCTGTCATCAAGGCGGAAGATCTTGTTTTGCGTGGCGTCGATGGTCCACAGGTTGCCGCCGCCGGAAGCTAGGCCGCTGATGGCGAAGCCCGGCTGGTTGATCGTGCGCTCGATCGTGCCGCTGTCCGGATTGACCACCAGGATGGTATTGGACATCGTGTCGGCGACGTACAGGCGCTCGGCCGCGTAATCCAAGCAGCCGACGTTTCCGCGCAGCAGGTTGAGCGCCTTGATCTGCGCCCCGTTGACGATATTGACCTGCACCACCTGGTTGGAATTCTTTATGCCCAGCCAGAGATCGTTGCCGTCGTAGGCGATGCCGCTGACCGGCTGCGAGAAATCAAGCTCGCGGATCAGGGCCCCGGAGTTGTAGTTCAGGGCCAGGATGCGCGATTGCGCATCGACCACCCATAGGACGTCACCGCTGAAGGTGAGGTCCACAGGCACGATGTTGGCGGCCGGCAGCGTGGCCAGGATTTCGTACGCCCGGGTCTCGGCCTCCGGGTCGAGCGGGTTGTCAAAAAGCCGGTCGTCGCACCCGGCCAGGGCCAACAGGCTAAAAATGCAGGCGCAGGCCAGCGCCGATCTCTTTGTTTTCATGGCGGTAATAGGGCTGAAAACCGATGGCAGTTTTCCGGCCGTACTTTTTCTTGGCATAAATCAGGATATCAACCATGTTCAGCACCCAGACCCCGGCCGCGGCTAGGATGGCGGTGTTGCGCCGCTTGTCGTACTTTTCCGTCTGGGCGCGGAATTCATTCACCGCCGCCGCATCGCCAGCGTCACGGTAGTTCCGGTAAGCATCGTTGCCCTTGCCCATCAGGATCAGCACCTGCGCCAGACAGAATATTTCCGCTCCGCCGAAGAGGGCGGCCTTCAGGTACTGCTTCTCCCCCAACTGTCCGAGCCCGGGGAAGATCAGCGACCTTTCCAGCGCCTTGCGCAGCGGGCTTTTCCCCGGCGCCGGCGGCGTACCGATCGGCGCTACGCCCTGGGCGGGAAGCATGAGTCGCATGGCCAGCAGCAATGCCGGCACGCACGTCCATTTTTTCCCGGTCAATCTCACCTCCGAAAAACCCGCGCGCCATCGGCAAAAAGCGGCGCGCTCGTTGCGGATTATAGCGTATCGTCGGCATGTCGGCAACCCGTCCGTCCGCTTCGCCGGGGCGTTGATGGAACGGCTCCCCCCGGCTAAACGATTTCCCCTTCGCAGAGGTTGGCGTTCACCACCCGCCCGATGCGTACCGCCAGTTTCCTTTTCTTGTAGCCGCGCACCGGCGGGATGCGCACCGAAAGAAAATTGCCGGTGATGACCATGGAATAGTTGGGGTTTTCCTCGATCAGGATGCCGGGCAGGACCTTGCCGCGGAAGCGCTCGCGGTAGGCCAGTTTCAGTTCATTGTTCAATTCCTGAAGCTCGCGCGTCCGGGCGCGCACCATTTCCGGAGGCAGGGTTTCAAGCAACGCGGCCTTGGTCCCGGGCCGGGACGAGAAGGGGAAGATATGCAGGTAGTTCAACGGGGACGACTGGATGAAGTCCATGGTATCGCGGAATTCCCTTTCGTTTTCGCCGGGAAAAGCGGTGATGATGTCGGCCCCCAGGTTGGCGTCAGGGAAAAACTTGCGGAACTGGGCCAGGATCTTGTGATACTCGGCGCTCTTGCCGCCACGGTTCATGCGCCGGATGACCGCGTCGCTGCCGCTTTGCAGGGAAAAATGAAAGCTATCGGCGATCTTGGCGACACCCCGCAACTCCTTGACGAATTGATACTTGATGAAGCGCGGGTCCAGCGAACTCAAGCGGATGACCTCCACCCCCGGCAGCGGATCGATTGCCGCAAGCAACTCGAGCAGCGTTTCGCGGGGAAATAGGTCGTAGCCGTAGGCCGAGAGGTTGATGCCGGTCAGCACCACCTCCTGGTAGCCCAGGGCGGCGTAATGCGTCACCCTGGCCACGACCTCTTTTTTCGTCAGGCTGCGGGCGCTGCCGCGCAGGAAGGGCACCAGGCAGAATGAACAGCGGAAATTGCAGCCGTCCTGGACTTTCAGGAAAATCCGCGACTTGAACGAGGAGTGGTAGATCACGCGGCCGGTGGCCGGAAATAGTTCGCGCACGGTCCCGACCAGGTTCTTTTTTTCGTTGTTGTCCAAAAAAATATACTGGTTGTACCTGCTGCTTAAAAGGGACTTGTCCTGGGCAACGGTGCAGCCGACGATGAACCACTTGGCGTTGGTGTTGCGGTAAGCCTTGCCGATGAAGCGCAAGACGTCCTTCTCGGCCTTGGCGGTGACGCTGCAGGTGTTCAAAATGCCGAAATCGGCCTCGGCTGGGTTGGTGGTCAATTCATAGCCGAGCTTTTCCAGCTCGATGATCCATTCCTGAACCTCGGCCTGGTTGCTGCGGCAGCCGAAATAATCGACGACGAACTTCATTCCCTGGCTAGTTTGTCCTTCAATTTCCGGCTTTTTTCCAGCACTTTCTCGCGCTGCTCACCACGGTAGGCGCGCAGTTTTTCCGCGAGAACAGGGTCAACGAGCGCCAGCATGGCCACGGCGAAAAGGGCGGCGTTGGTCGCACCGGCCGCGCCGATGCCAAAGGTGGCCACCGGCACGCCGGCAGGCATTTGCACCATTGAAAGCAGCGAATCGAGCCCCGAAAGCGGAGAGGCGATGGGCACGCCCAGGACCGGGATCAGGGTGTGGGCGGCCACGACCCCGGGGAGATGGGCTGCCCCGCCGGCCGCGGCGATGATCACGCCGACCCCGGCGGTCTCAAATTCCCGGACCAGCTCCAGGGTGCGCTCCGGGGTGCGGTGGGCCGAGCTGATCTCGATTTCCAAATGGACGCCGAACTGGCGCAGCAGGGCGACGCCGTTTTCGATTGACGGATAATCGGAGTCGCTGCCCAGAATGAAGGCGACTTTGGCTTTCATCTGCGGCTCCAGCCGATGTCGCGGCGGAAGGTCATGTCATCAAAGGCGATGAACGAAATGCCGTTGTAGATCTTATCCATGGTCTCCTTCAGGGTTGGAGCGCTGGCACAGATATTGAGCACCCGGCCGCCGGCGGTGACCAGGCTGTTCTTGATCAGGGCCGTGCCGGCATGGAACACTTCCAGGCCCTGGACCTTGGCCCTTTCCAGGCCTTGGATCTTCTGCCCCTTGCCGTACTTGTCGGGATAGCCCTTGGCCGCGAGCACCACGCAACCGGAGACGTTCTTGTCCCAGTCGACGTTGATGTCAAAAAGGTTTTCGTCGGCCGATCCTTCCAAGATATCGACCAGGTCGCTTTTCAGGCGCATAAGCACGACCTGGGTCTCGGGGTCGCCGAAGCGGGCATTGAACTCGAGAACCTTGGGCCC
>JAPKZL010000305.1 GCA_026393795.1 Candidatus Aminicenantes bacterium
CCGCGACTATCTGCAGCAGCGGCCAATTTCAGGCGAAACCGATACCAATTCATCGGCAATCGGGCAATAGTTTATCTTTCTTGAGATTGAATACTCGTTGTCCTTGAGCATTTTTAATTTCCAAGCTTATTTCCTTTATTCCGTTGTCATTGAGTCGGGTGAGCAGTTCCAAAAGATTGGCGCTGAAGAGGGGGGTTCCATTCAGCGCAACAATCTCATCCCCGGGGGCAATTCCGGCTTTATCGGCTGGTGAAGCTGTCCAGATTCCGCGAACAACGATTTTCCCATTGTCGTCCAGATGGGGATATAGGCCAATGGAATATTCGTTGGTTGGTATGGATGTGGGAGCCTTGGTCTGGGGAATGAACAGTATTTCGTCTTTGGGATAATTGATAATCGTTATATAGGGAATTAGAAAATCCCGGCCCAAAAGGGGAATCGAAAGCATAAAAGGAAGTTCCGCCGAAAAGGCAAGGACATTCCGGGCTGCCAAGTTTCCTGTGACTAGTGAATCAACGCGGCCTAAATAATTGTCCCGGGAAGTTGTGAAAGGCCATTGGTAGATATTTCCTTTGGCTTTGATCCAGCCATTTTTTTCTGATAGCCCCAGTTTGTTCAGGATATCTGGCGGTAAAACAAGGGGGTATGGTTGGCCGGTATCAACCATGGCTTCCACTTCAAGATTGCCATTCAGTTTACATTTAAGCATCGGTGCGAAATTGATGGGGTGGTTTGTAAATTTGAATAGAAAACCATTTTGCGGGTTTCCGGTGATAGTCGTGTCATTTGAAAGGACAAGGGTTTTTTTACGATAGTCGATGGTGACTTTAAAACGATCCAGGAGGTCGGAGCCGATCAAACCATGGATGGTGACGCCCAGGCTTGATTCGAATTTCCTAAAAAAATCGGGGGTGGCTACACAAAAAATAGAATCGATGCGGTAATTTCCGATAGCGAGACTGTTCATTTTTACTTGATTGCCAAGCCGTTTCAATTGGAGTTTATTGGCTATTTCATCATTCAGCATTGTCAGTCCACCGGTATCCACTATGAAATTTCTTTCAGTTCAAAAGGGATAATGCCTTCTTTTTGGACTGGTACATTCTGTGGATAAATAAAAAGGGTAGGTATGAAAACAAGAAAAACAACGAAAATGATGTTTGTTTTTAGCATTTTGCCCTTCCTGGATTTGTTTGATGGACATCGTAATGCAGCAGCAATAAAAAAGCAATTGTTTTATGTCATTGATTTATTTTTTAGCAGATAGAGGATGCGGCCCGACTGGGCGATTTTTTCGCTGCGTTCAATTGAAAAAAACCGGGCAAACTCTTCCTCGAAGCCGCGGGCATGGTAATCGGGGAAGATATCTTCGCGGCTGGCCAGCAGGCGCTGCACCTGGGAATCGTCCTTGGGGATGAATTCGATGATCAGCGCCCGGCAAAGGGTGGCGAACAAAGCGGCGATCCTGCCCAGGGGCAGGTTGTTGCCGATGGCCAGGTGATGCACCAGGGCCAGGGCCAGGACGGTATCGGCCGGCCCGCGTTCGAGCAGCGACATCCGCTCCATGTTTCCCCAGCCGATGGCGGGAGCGGGGTTGGTGATGTCGCCGAGCAGCGGCAGGAGAAAGTGATCTCTTTCGCGGCGGCATTGCAGGTAATTTTTTTCCACCGCGGCCGGGTCGATGTCCAGCGAAACGGTGGGGATTTGCCGGGCCGATGCCAGCCGGCTGAACAATCCGGTATTGGCGCCGATATCCCATGCCTGGCGCGGCTTCAGCACCTTTAGAAAATCGTCCACGCATTTCAGTTTAAAATCAATGGCGCTATCCGAATAATTGGTGTGATCGTAATACTCGGCCCATTCGGTTCCCCGGGGCTGCCAGCGCAGACCGGCGACGGCCGATTGCAAACTGTCGATCAGGGCCATAAATGAAAAACGGCTTAGCTTGCGCTCAGAGGTTTTAACGGGTTTGGCCTGGTAATGTTTCTGTGAACGGGCGTGGAGATGGATATGGGAAAGGAGGGAAAACTTGAAGCGCGTCCCAAATGGCAATATGCGGCTGGCCAGGTCCAGGGGGATGCCATCCAGAAAAATACGGGACAATTGGTTGAGGCGGACATCGCGACGGGCCATCAAGGCCAGCGGTGCCAGAAAATGCTGGCAGAACTGGCGGTAGGCCACCCAGGGCTGGCCTTCCACATATTTGGCAAACGACAGGGTGTCGATGAGTAGCGGCTTTCCCTCGCAAAATTGAATGTTGTAGGCGCTGGCGTCTTTCAAGATCATGCCGTGGGCCATGGCGGTCTTCTGTATGTCCAGGGTCAGCAGGGCCGCGTCCTTGAGCTGGCTGAAAGACCATTCGTATGGGTAGGAGATGAACGGCAGGGGAAGCGGCCGGATGACCTTGTAGGCATCCGCGCTCCTGGCCAGCTCCGCCGCCATGAAAAAGAAAGATAACAGGGGGGAAGAGAAAGTGCAATAAGTGCTGAAATTTTCAGAGGTACAAAGGAAAAACAAAACCGGTACGAGCGGTTGACTTGGCGGTGGACGCAACCCTGATGCCAGAAAATAAAACCGCTGGGGTCGCGGAACGAACTTTCAGCCAGACCTTCCGATGGCATCACGGCGTTTTTTTAGCGAACAATCGTCGGAAAAAAGCCTTGATCTTGTGCCAATAGACCTTGACCATGAACGACACGGCCACGAAGGCGGCGATGATGATTTGAAACACATAGCTGCCGGTGCCGGGGTCGATGTAGGCATGAATGGCCAGCGGAAAACACAGGACAACAAGAACCGCCAGCATGGTCATTGGCAAGGCACTTTTTAGAAAATTCACCGTTGCACCTCTTCATGTCACGGGCCGGGCCGGCGACAACCAATCCCGGCTTGCTGAAAAACCAGTATATATTATTTTAGCCCCTTTTTCAAACCGGTTGTATTCGCGGCGCTTTTGGCATAAAATCGTCCCTTAATGAAAAAAGCGCTCCTTTTTTATATAGTGATCCGGTCGCTGCTGCTGGCAGCCCAGGAAAGCGGGAAAACCTACGTTTGGCCGCTGGACATCGCCAACGGCATCAGCTCCACTTTCCAGGAATTCCGCGCCAATCACTTCCATGCCGGGTTGGATCTGCGGACTTTCCAACGAACCGGCTACCCGGTGCTCGCCATCGCCGACGGCGTGATCGAAAGAATCAGCGTGTCCAAGACCGGAATGGGCAGTGTCGTTTACCTCAGGCACAACGATGGCAATACCTCGATCTACGGCCACCTGGAAAAATTTTGCGACCGGATCGAGGCTCTGGTCGCCCGGGAACGGGAACGGAGCGGTGAAAAGTACTTCGGCCGCTACGTCTTGCCCGAGCCCATCACCGTGCGCCAGGGCGAACTGATCGCCTTCAGCGGCGAAAGCGGCTACGGCTTTCCGCACTTGCACCTGGAAATTCGCGACCCCCAGGAAGGGGCGCTCAACCCGCTGTCCTGGATCGGCAACCCCCCCGCCGACGATACGGCGCCGCGGTTGAAGGGCATTATCGTGCGCAGCCGCGGCCATTTCCTGCTCAATGATGACCTTGGGGAATTCTATCTCAAGCTGCGCAACGAAGACTCCGTTTACACGCTGACCGCGCCGCTGACAATGACCGGGCCATTCGACCTCTCCCTGCAGGCCTATGACGTCGCCGGCGGTAGACAGAAGGTGGCCCCCTACAGCCTGGAAGCCTACTTGGATGGGCAGCTGTATTACCAGGTCGTTTTTGAGCGCCTGGTCCGGGACGACAATAACCAGCTGGGGATGCTTTATGACATGGCCGGCTCGGCCAACGGCGTCTATTTTTACAAGCTGTTTTCCCAGAGCGGTTTCGCCCTGGAAAAAAAGAATTCGCCGTTGGCATCCGCTCTCAGCCTGCTGGCTCCCGGTGACCATGAGATCAGGGTGATCGTCAAGGACCGGCAGCAAAACCAGGCTGTTGCCGTGCTGCCGCTGCGCAAACTGGCTAGCCCAGAGGCGGCCTTTCAAAAGGAGTACGAGCTGAATGCGGGCGGCGGCCGGGTCCTGGCTGACGGCGATCTAGCCGTCTACATCAACCGCGACGACGTGGTCGTCAAAGTTGAGGATTTTCCCATGCCGCCCGAATGGATCAAAATGAAGATCAGCCAGGGAAATCAGGAGGAGACGGTCGCGGCCAATGAATACGGCGCCGGGGTCTTCTTCTGCTTCAAACCTTTGAACGATGACATGCGTGTACAATTGCGCTTCATCCTTTCCGACGGCCGGCAGGCGGTGGAGGAACTGCACAAGAACATCCTGTTGCTGGTCTTGAAAAACGGGAGCGCCCGCCAGTTCAGCTATGGCGATTTTCTGGCCGATTTTGCCGCCGGAACCGTGTTGGAACCGACG
This sequence comes from Candidatus Aminicenantes bacterium, assembly GCA_026393795.1. Taxonomy (NCBI): domain Bacteria; phylum Candidatus Aminicenantota; species Candidatus Aminicenantota bacterium. The sequence goes on from JAPKZL010000305.1 coordinate 4,400, forward strand.
GTGTTGCAGCTTGAAAACATGGAGTTGTCCGCCGATTTTCCCATGCTGGCCGGCCCGGTGAGCGTCACCCCGGTCCATTTTACCTTTTTGGACACGGTTTTTTTCAAATTCAGAATTCCGCCCGATCAGACGCGCCAGGAACAGCTGGGGATTTTCAAGTACCAAGGCAGCAGCAAAACGTGGCGTTATATCCAGACCCAGAAGGCACCCGAAAAAGGGTATCTGAGCTGCCGGGTCCTGACCGGGGGGATTTACGCCCTCCTGCGCGATGTGGATCCTCCGCAGATGAGCTTCCGCGCCCGACGCCTTGACGACCAGGAAAAACTCGTGGTTCACCTGCGCGACCGGGGCAAGGGGATCGACGAACGGACAGTGGTGGCCTTCATCAACGGCCAGAAGGCTGAATGCGAGTACGATCCCGATTGGAGCCATATCCTGATCGACCCCGGCGGCTCCGCGGCGCGCCGTGGTGAAAATGAGCTGCTGGTTCGGGCGGCCGATTTTGCCGGCAACCGGAGCGTCGAAACGTTCCATTTCCGCTGCCGCTGAGACTGGGCGTTTTTTGTGAAAGGACTGTGGAAATCTGTTTCAATTGCTTTAAAAAATCTCATGGAATATGGATTTCCTCGGATTGCATACTTTTTATCTGTTGGAAATGCCGATAATAAATGCAATTGCCAGAAATAGTCATTGGACCTTGATTCTGGAAGTCTAACCTTTTCAATCCAGTTTCAGGCCAGATTGACAGCCGGAAGTAAAAATGCGAAAATCGGCCTTGTTGGCTTGGTTTTGTATAAATATTCCACATCTTGACGAAATGAAAAAAGAGCGTCAGCGGAGGACGGATGCCGTTCACTGAGCCCGGCAGCATGATTCAGGAAGATGTGCTCTTCGTCCGCTTGCGTCTTCTCGGAGATATTATTTTCACCATTCCGGCCCTCCAGATTTTCAAGAAACGCTGGCCGCAGAGCCGGGTACATTACGTGGTCGAAGAACGGTTCCGTGAGTTGGCCGAAATCATCCCCTTGATCGACAACGTGATCACGGTTACCGGCAAACCGGGCTGGCGCGATTTCTGGAATTTCCGCAAAAAGACAAAAAACCTTGGCATCCGGACGGCAATTGATTTTCATTCGGGCCCGACCAGCGCTTTGTTCACCTTGGCCAGCGGGGCTGCCAGACGGGTGGGCTACCGCACCGCCAACCGCAACTGGGCGTATACCGACATGCTTGCCCGCGGCGACGCGGCCGCGCCAACCCACTCGGTCCTGAACCAGGCCAGGCTGCTGGAAAAGATCGGCATCGCAGCCGGGGAACCCCCGCCATTTCCCGTCCTCGACTTTTCCCGTTTCCCCGCTTCCAAGCGCCTGGAGGCGGTCCGGGAGATCGGCCCCAAGGTGGTCATCCATCTGGGCGCCGGCAACCACTTCCGGGACTGGGGGATGGATAATTTCACCGCCCTGATCAACGGCTTGAGCGCCGGGCAAATTCCGGTTTTTCTGATCGGCCACAGTGACGAGGAAAAACAACGGGCCGTTCGTTTGAGCAAAATGCCCCACGTCTTCGACTTTTCGGGAAGGCTGGCCATCCGCGAACTGCTGCAGCTGATCGCCGGGGCTGCGGTTTACCTGGGAGCCGATTCGGGACCCCTGCACCTCGCTTCCCTGACCCAAACGCCGCTGGTGTGCTTTTTTGGCCCCAACCTGCCCCAGATCAGCGGCCCATGGAGAAAAGAAAACGTTGATATCCTGCAGCTGAAAATGCCTTGCCGGCCGTGTTCGCAAAGGAAATGCAAATATGCTACAATTCCCTGCATGCGGAATATCGCTGTCGAAAAGGTTCGTGATGCGCTCGACAAGTTCCTTAAATAGCCTGGCCTTCGCCCTGCTGCTGGCATTTCTTTTTCTGATCGATATATCCATCGCCGGCTGCTATGTCCTGCTGACGGTCATCCTGCTGATATTCCTGCTCCACCTGCTGCGCGGCGGCGAATTTCCCAAGCTGCCTTTTTACTGTTATTTTTTCGCCGCCTATGTCTTCTTCACCCTTTTGGCCACCGTGTTCTCGGTTGACCGCGCCGTCAGCATTCGCGACAACAAGGAGCTGCTCATCTTCCTGCTGATCCCGTTCTATCTCTGGCTGCTCGATTCCTGGAAGCGGGTTTGGCTTTCCATATGGACCGTGCTGGGTGCGGCGGTATTTTCGTCGCTGGTGGGGATCGGCACCGTCTTGGCCAAAGGCTTCGGCAAGGGGGTTCTGCTCGCGGATCGTTTGCGCGGATTCACCTCGCACTGGATGACCTATGCCGGCCTGCTGCTGTTTCCCTTCATCTTCTATTTCGTGCTGCTGATTCTGCTGGAGCGTAAGACGAAGCGGGCGCTCACCTTTTCCGGCGCGCTGCTGGTCATGCTGGCCGCCATCGCCTTCTCGTTGACCCGCAATGTCTGGCTGGGCATCGTCGCTTCCCTGGCGCTCTTTATTGTTTTTTTCAAACCCCGCCACGCCCTGGCGCTGGCGCCGGTGCTGGTGGTCCTGGTCCTGCTGGCGCCGGCGGTGGTCAGGAGCCGCGTGCTGTCCATCGTCGACCTGAACGACAGCTCCAACCGCGACCGGATCTACATGGCCTATTCGGGGGTGCGCCTGTTCCAGGACCGCCCCTGGACCGGGGTGGGGAGCGGCAATATCGAAAAAGCCATCGCCGGCAACGAGACGCGCTACCGCCATCCGCAGGCCGATAGAATCTACATGCACCTGCACAATAATTTTTTGCAGATTCTGGCCGAGCGCGGTCTCTTTGCCCTTGCCAGTTTCCTGCTGGCCTGCCTGGCCATCATCCTGCAGTTGTTGCGGATGCTCCGCTCCCGGACGGGAGAATGGCGCGCCATCACCGCCGGCGTCCTCTTTGCGTTCATCGGCTTTCTGATCGCCGGCATGTTCGAGTACAATTTCGGCGACAGCGAGATCAAGTTCTTGTTGTTTTATTTTTTAAGCCTGCCTTTCCTAAGCCTGAAAGGGGAGAACCATGTTCATTCCAAAACGAATCCATGAGATCTGTTCCCGTTTCCCTGAAAAGAAGATCCTGGTCTACGGCGACATCATCCTCGACCGCTATGTTTTCGGTCAGGTCGAACGCATTTCACCGGAAGCGCCGGTGCCGGTGGTCCGGGTCAGCTCCGAGGAATTGCGCCTGGGCGGAGCCGGCAACGTCGCGGCCAATATCGACCGCCTGGGCGCCGGCGCCCTGCTGCTGGGAGTCGTCGGCGCGGATGGTTTTGCCGCCGAGATCGCGCGCATAAAAAGTTCCGGGAATTTGCTGATCCAGGATGCGCAGAGTCAGACCATCACCAAGACGCGGATCATCTCCCAGCGCCAGCAGATCGTCCGCGTCGACCGCGAAGCGAAGATCGTCCTCTATCCGGCGCTGATGGAGCAGCTCCGGGCGCGGGTGAACGAGGCCCGGGTCGACGCCATCATCGTTTCCGATTACGCCAAGGGCACGGTGAACGCCGAGGTGATGGCCATGCTGAAGGAAAAGGCCGCCGCCGCCGGTATTCCCGTCATCGTCGATCCCAAGCCGCCCCATTTTGCCTTATATCGCGACGTGACCGCCATCACCCCCAACCTGAAGGAGGCCGAGGAAATGTCGGGCAGGACCATCGGCTCCGATGACGACGCCGTCCTCGCCCTGCAGCATATCCGCCGCAAGTACCGCACCCAGTTCACCCTGATCACCCGGGGCGGCAGCGGCATCACCGCCGCGGCCAAGGGCGGAAAAATATTCCATCTGCCCGCTTTCAGCCACGAAGTGTTCGACGTCACCGGCGCCGGCGATACCGTGGTCGCCGTGCTTACCCTGGCCCTGGTCTCCGGGGCCTCCCTGCGCGAAGCGGTGGCTCTGGCCAACGCCGCCGCCTCGATCGTGGTGGAAAAGATCGGCACGTCGCAAGTCAGCCCGGAGGAGTTGAGCGCGAGGATCGCCTATATCCAGAAGCGACATTGAACCGGCTGCAGCTGCTGAAAACGTTGGCCCCCGGCTTTCTGCCGCTGGTCATTTTCATCGCCGCCGACGCGTTGTGGGGGACGAAGGTCGGTCTTGCCGTGGCCGTTGTTTCGGGCTTCATCGAGCTTGCGGTCTCTTATGCCAGAGAAAGGACTTGGGACCGCTTCATTCTGGTCGACACCTTGCTGATCATCTTGCTGGGCGGCATCTCGCTTTTGCTAAACAACGACATTTTTTTTAAACTGAAGCCGGCTTTGGTGGAACTGGTCTTTTGCCTCCTTCTGGGGATATCGATCTACTCGCCGCTGAACATCGTGCTGGCCATGTCCCGCCGCTACCTCAAGGGCATGGAGATGGGAGGGGAGCAGGTCCGGGCGATGGCGCGCGGCATGAAGGCTTTGCTGGTCATCATGCTGGGCCATACCATTCTGATCGTCTACGCTGCGTTCGCCCTGCCGCTGCGCGTCTGGGGGTTCATTTCCGGCGGATTGTTCTATATCCTGTTCGGAGTCTATTTTCTGGCGGAGTGGGGCCGCGGCAGGCGGCGAAGCTTCCAGCAGCAAAAAATATTTGCCAACGAGGAATGCTTCGATCTCGTCGACAACGAAGGCAAGGTCATCGGCAAGGCGCCGCGGAGCGTCTGCCATTCGCGTCCCGGTTTCCTGCACCCTGTGGTTCACTTGCATGTCGTCAATGCCAGGGATCAGATATTTTTGCAGAAACGATCTCTGCACAAGCAAATCCAACCGGGAAAATGGGACACCGCTGTCGGCGGCCACGTGACGAGCGGGGAGGGGATCGAGGCGGCGCTGCGGCGCGAAGCCGAAGAAGAGCTTGGCCTGACCGAATTCAAAGCCCTGCCCGTGGCGCGCTATCTCTGGGAGAGCGCGGTCGAATCGGAACTGGTCTACATGTTCGTCGCCAGGAGCGAGCAACCCGGGCGGCTCAATGCGGAAGAGATCGATGAGGGGAAGTTTTGGAGCATCAAGGCCATCAAGGTCGCCTTAGGGAAGGGCACGCTGACGCCGAATTGCGAGTTCGAATTCCCCATCCTGCTGGAGCATTTTTTTGGCGGCGCAAAAAAAAAGGGCGGTAAGTAAAACCGCCCTTCGTAAGTATTTCGTATAGCCCGTAGGGGAATTGAACCCCTCTTATAAGATTGAAAATCTTATGTCCTAACCGATAGACGAACGGGCCATCACATGAGCCGTGTTGGATTCGAACCAACGACACCCGCCTTAAAAGGGCGGTGCTCTGCCAACTGAGCTAACGGCCCGACCTGGTTCGCCCTATTTGTAACACATTTGGCCGGGTATGTCAATCTCCGCGCCGTGACAGTGCGTGCTGTCGGCCATACCGCCGGCCGCTCAGCGCAGGTAGAAATTGAGGCCCATGGTGGCGGTGATTCCGCCCAGATCCAGCAGCTCGAAGCCTTCGAAATAACCGGAGAGCTGGCCGCGCACATACTGGTATTTCGCCTCCAGGGCCAGCCCCACCCGGGGAAGAAAACGAAAGACCAGGCCGACCCGGGCATTGAAACCGACGCTGAAGGTTTCTGTTTCGGCAAATCCCTCTTCGATGGCGCCATCGGGAAAAATGATGAAGTCTCCGTATTGCTGATAGGTCCAGCCGTACAAGCCGACCCCGATGCCGAAATAGGGGAAGAATTCGTAACGATGGCCCAGGGGATAAAATTTCATGTTCGCTTCGATCGGGGTAATGCGCAGCGACAGGTTCTGGAAGATGGGGAGATCATCCTGGTCGGTGTAGTCCTTGTATTGCGTGTAGACATCCTTGGTATAACTGCCGATTTCCAATGAAAACGAGGCATGGCGGCTGAGAAAAATTTCGTATTCGGCCCCGTAGTACATATCGAGCAGATCGGTTTTATTAAAAGCCAGGTTGACCATGTTGTCTGCCCACAGGTCCGATCGCAGCGAGGGGGAGAAAAGCCCTATTTTAAGATTAATGCTCTGGGAAAAGAGGATCCCCGTTCCAAATCCGATGACCATCAGGACAATGAGGGTGCGTTTCATTTGAACCTCCTGCCTGGATGAATGCATTTCGGCTGCCAACTTGAAGGAGGCATTTCGCCTGAAAGTGTCCTTTTATCAGGACAGCAGGTGCTTGATTTTGTCCTTTTTGGGCAGGGAATTAAAGCGGGCGACTTCCCGCTCGCCCCTGAACAGGATCAACGTCGGTACGCCGAGAACGAAGAACTTGCTGGCGATCGCCGCTTCGACGGTGATGTCGACTTCATAGGCGCCGATGTCGAAGCCGGACAATTCGGCCAGCATGGCCGGCAGGGCCTGGGCGATCTTTTGACAGGGAGCGCAACCGGGAGAACCGAAGTCGAGAATGGTATAAGAATGGGAGCGCAGTTTTTGCTCAAGTTCAGCGAATTTGATTTTTTCCATTATTTTTCCGCCAGCAAGTATTTGATCTGATCGGTAATTTGCCGCGTATTGCCGGCCCCCGACGTGATATGGACCACGACGCCGCGGCGGTTGATGAAAACCATGGTGGGAATAGCGCTGACGGCATATGTCTCAAAGCTGAGGCCTTCGACGGCTACGGCCACGGGGTAGGTGATCATTTTCTTGTCCAGATAGCCTTTGATCAGGGCCAGTTCTTCACTGGCGCCGACCTTTTCCCTTTGCATCGTGTCATCGCTGTAGCGGCCGTACAGCCTGCTGTAACCGATGACCTGCAGGCCTTGATCCTTCCATTGCCGGTACTCGGTCACTAGGGCGGGCATGACCGCCCGACACGGGTCGCACCACGGGGCCCAGAAATCGATCACCACCACCTGGCCTTTGAGGCTGGCCAGGTTCAGCGGCTGGGAATTGAACCAGGTTTCGGCTTGCAGGGGGGGCGCCGGCTGGCCGAGCAGGGCGAGCTGTTTGAATTCCGCCTGCAAGCTGGCCTGCAGGTCGGGGTCGCTGTTGATCGCCATGGCTTTTTCCAGGTAATCCCTGGCTTTCTCCGGCTGATGCTTATCCCTGGCCAGGGCCGCAAGGTTGGCGTAGACCCTGGGTTTATATGGAAGCAGGGTGGCGGGCAAGCCGGGGCTGGCCAGGAATTTCAGTGAATATTCCTCCCTGACCGTCGGTTGCGGACTCGAAAAGGCCAGGGCCAGGAAAATAGTGTAAAACTGGATATCTTTTTTCAAACCCGGTTCGATCTCCCTGAACAGGTTCTCCGCTTCGCCGTTGCGGCGCCGGACCAGGTCGATGATCACGTGCTGCAGCTTGGCTTCGACCGCCAATTCGGATCGGGCCTGGCTCAACCGGTCGATGATTTTTTCGGCGTCGGCGAAGCGGCCGACCTCGATCATGATCTTGCTGCGCAACAGGTCGAGCTGATCGCTGCCGGCGCGGCCCTCGTTTTCCCTGAGCAGGGCGGACAATGCCGCTTTTTTTTCGGCCTGGAGGCTGGCATAGGCGGCAATCATCTTGTCCAGCTCGCGGCCGGGGCGGGTATTTTTCATGTCGCGATCTAATTCCTGGCTGCGGCGGTCGTACTTGGCTGTGCATTCGGCGTAGGCCGTGGCCATTTGCCTCGATTCTTCCAGTGCCGACCTGGAATGGCAAAAAGACAGAGTCAGCAGCAGCAGCGCCGCCGCTCCTATTTTGTTTGCCATGATTTCTCCTTGACGCTTCGAAAAAACCGTCCTGGACAGGGGAATTTTATCACAGCCGATCTCGATTTTCAAATGGGCCGGCCGCGTTCCGGGCAAAAAAATTTTATTGACCCAGCAAGGCTGCGAAGTCCCCGGCACGGGGGGATAAGAACCTTTAAAAATAAATTGGCTGCGCAAAAAATCTTGACAATTTATTTTAAGGTTCTTACTATTGCATTTACCTTTTTTTTTTTATATATATATGTGGACCAAAATTTATCAGCGAGGTAAACATGAAAGAATATAAGGTAGCGAACGATTACCTGTATTTCCGGGAAATGTTTTCCGACACCATGGGGATGAACTACCACGGGGCCGCGATCGTGAACCGCAAGCCGGTCAGCCATAAGGTCATCTGCGAGGTCAGCACCTCCATTTATAACCACCCCGAAATTTGGAAGCGGGTTAAAATACTCCTGGAGGGGATAAAGAAATCCAACATCCCTTTCCTGTATTCTCCTGAAAAAATAAATATCTATGACAAGCAGTGCCAGCTGGTTTTCGAGCAGTTCAAGGGAAGAAACATCGAGCAAATGCTCAATGACGCCGAAAAGAGAGGCCTCTCGATCAATTTTGACCTGGCCATGTCGCTGTGCGTGGCCATTGCCGACATCATCGAGCTGGGGTCATCGATCATCGTCAGCGGCGAAAAATCGTTCCACGGCTTCCTCACCCCGGACAATATCCTCGTCCACTTCGACGGCAAGATCGCCCTGAAAAACTACGGCATCTTCCAATACCTAGAACGGAACGAGGCGCTCTTTTCGGAAATCGAAAAACGCTACGGGTCCTGGCTGACTCCCGAATTTCTGCGCAGAGAAAAAATAGTCTCACAGTCCGACATCTACCATCTGGGCTACCTGATGTACCGCATCCTGATGGGCAAGTATTTCTCCTGCATGCCGGGAGAGGATTTTGAAGCCAAGTTCAACAATTTGACCTTCAGCCACCTGATTCCCTCCACCGACAAGAATTTCCTGACCCATCTGATCACCTTCTTCAAGAAAACCCTCAACCCCAATCCGCTGAAACGATTCCTGACCATCAAGGAACTCAAGGATTTCATCGCCAATTATTTTCATATCGAGGAGCTGTCTTCCATCACCTTCAACCTGGCCTATTTCATGAATTCGCTCTACGGCGAAACCATCGAAGATGAGGAAAGGATCAGCAAGCAGGAACTGGCTTACGTCGTCCCCGAGCCCAAGAAGGAACCGCCGCCCAGCGCCGCGGTCAAGCGCGAGGACCTGGTCAGCGGCATTCTGGATGAACTGGACAAGCGCAAGAAAATTCCCTCCTGGGTGTGGATCCTCGTCGCGGCGCTGGTCCTCAGCGGCGCGGGCGTCGGCTACATGTTCATGAGTCAGGCCAAGAAAACCGAGCAGCTGACCGCAGAGAAGGCCAAGGCCGATGATATGCAAAGACAGAACCAGCAGAATGAGCTCGCCAACCTCATCAAGATCCAGAATGAAAAGATCAAGCAATTGGAGACGCTGGCGGCCACGGCGACCGAAGCTCAGAAGAAGGCCCTGGAACTTGAAAAACAGCGCCTGGATGAGCTGAAAAAGAAAAAAGCCGACGAGCTGGCCCAGATGAAGGCAGAAGATGACGCCCGCAAGTTGGCGGAAGCCGAGCAGGCCCAGAAAGACCTGGACGCCAAAAAAGCCCTGGACGAGCAAAAGAAGAAGGAAGAAGAGGCTCTCAAGCAGCAGGAAACCGAACGGAAACGAGTCGAAGCGGCCAGGGTCAAGGAAGGGACGCAAGTGTCTTTGAACGACGTCTCGGTCCAGCCGATGAAGATTTCGGGAAATTCGCCGGCGGTCAACGCTTCTTTAAAAAACAAGTATCGGGGCAAGACGATGAACATCGTGACCCAGATCCTTGTCGATGAAAACGGCGATGTCACGAAAATTAGAATGGTGACCGGTAATGTGGCGGCCGATATCCTAGCGATTGTGGAAGCTACACTTTACAAGTGGAAATATTCTCCGGCGCTGAAGGACAACGTCAAGGTCAAGGTCTGGCTGACCGTCGCGGTCAAATTCGCTCTTTAGGGATTGCGGGCGATCGCGTAAAAGACCGGGAAAAGGACCAGCCGCTGCCGCGTGCGGAAGGCTTTATTTTCGCACTCCAGGATTTTTTTCAAGGTCCGCGGCGGCAAGCCGGCCAGATCCTGCCAGAAACGCCATTCCTCCTCCCAGCGGCCGGGGTCGTAGTCGACCGGAAAATGCAGATGGCTGGCCAAACCGACTTCCGCTTGCCAGCCCGATTTTTCCAATAGGAATTTTAGTTTTCTGCCGATGTAGGGGTCGCCGTGCTGGCCGAGAATATGGCCGGTGAAGATTTCCTTCAAAAAGTCCAGATCGGCGGGAAAATCGATGCGGCCGCCGTAATCGGGTTCGGCCAAAAATAGCAGGATGCCTTTGTCCGACAGCAGCCCATTCAATTTTTTCAAAAATTGTTCCGGCTTGGCCTGCCACATCAGGACAAAGGACAGCAGGATCAGATCAATGTGCTGTCCCTGTTTCAGCAGGTCGTTTTCATCCGCGGCCAGAAAACTGTTTTCGGGATATTCCGCCTGGGCAAAGGCGGCCATAACCGGGTCACGGTCGACTCCCAATATCGGCCGGCCGCAAATGGCAGCGACCTCGGCAGTGATCACGCCGCTGCCGCATCCGAGGTCGAGGATGCGCTCGTGGCTGGCCAGGGAGATCTTGCGGTAGAGAAAATGCCGGGACGGGGCCAGCCACTCCGCCTGCAAGAGGTAATGGGCATGGAATTTCCTGGCATCCATGGCGCAACTATAGCGGCGGCAGCCGTAAAAGTCAAACGACATCATTTTCACATGATGATCTTGATCCACCCTTATCCCCCCCTTGTTAAGGGGGGCAGGGGGGATATCTTGCCGGGTCTGGCAAACGGAATAGTGAAGCCTGAAAAAGTTCAAATCTGCGATGGACATGCAAATATAGTTGATTGGGATTGAAAAAATTGTCTAATTCGTTGAAAAATGCTATGATTTCCCTATCTTTCTTATGAATCGACAAAAGTTCTGGCTAAAAACGGAGGCATGGAGGAATGATCAGGCTATTTCGTCTTGACGGGACCGAATTTCTGCTGAATGTCGACTTGATCAGCCAGGTGGATTCGACCCCTGGAACGGTCATTTCCCTGCTCAGCGGCGAGAAAGTCGAAGTGAAGAACACGCTGACCGACGTGCTGACCAAGATCAGGGCCTCGCGCAAGGGAAGCGAGGACGAGAATCGCGAATACGATCCGGAGAAAGGAAACCCCGACCGGAACGGCTGACCCGCGAGTTGACGAAGCGCGGTCAACGCGCCACCGCGGAGCTTGCGAATCTAAATTCTACAATTCAGAAAAAAAATTGAAATTTTCAACGCGGAAACGAAGCTGACCAGAGGTAATAGGGAAGGAGCAGTTCCGCTTCCGGGAGAAAGCCTGTTGTCTGGCTCAGTTCATTTTTTCGGCGCGGCGGTCTCCGTTTTCTCGATGCCGAGCAACTCGACGTCGAAGATCAGGGTGGCGTTGGGCGGGATGACCTGGCCGGCGCCCTGCTCCCCGTAAGCCAGGCTGGAGGGGAGGAATATCTGCCACTTGGAGCCCACCTTCATCAACTGCAGGGCTTCCGTCCAGCCCTTGATCACGCCGTTGAGCGGGAAGACGGCCGGTTGATTGCGTTTGTAGGAGCTGTCGAATTCAGTACCGTCGAGCAGGGTGCCGCGGTAGTGGACCTTGACCGTATCGGTGACCTTGGGCAGCGGGCCGGAGCCCTTACTGAGCACTTTGTACTGCAGGCCGCTGGCGGTGACCTTGACGCCGGGCTTTTGGGCGTTTTCCTTCAAGAACGCCTCTTCCTTGGCCTTGTTGATCTGTGCTTGGCCCGTTCTCTTTTCCTGCTCGACTTTCATCATATCCTGCTGGAACTGGGTCATGACCTTCTGGATCTCTTCGCTGCTGAGCAGCGGCTGGCCGCTCCCCTGGGCGTCGCGCAGCCCCTGGATCAGGATTTCCAGGTCAACGTCCAGCGCCCGTTCCTTGAAATTCTTGCCGATATCCAGGCCGATGGCATAGCTGACTTTCTTTTTTTGATTATCCAGGTCTCCCGCCTTGAGCGGTTTAGCGGCCGATTCGCTGGCGGCTTTGCCGCAAGCGGCGAAAAGCATCAGCAGAAGGATGAAAGTGAGAATATGAGTCTTTTTCATTTGCGTCTCCTTTTTTTTCTAAAGGCCAATATACCAGAACCGCGCCCGAAAAACAACAACCGTCTCCGCTTCAATACTTCAGCTTTTCCAGCAGAAATTCCAGGTAGCGCGATTTCATCTGCCGGCTGGCCAGAACCTGCTTCAGCGGCGGCAGTCTCAGGATGACCCCGAGGATGGCGGCCATGGCCCGGTGGTTCCAATGGGCCTGGACATCGAAGATCAGGTTTTGCAGCTTGCCCCGCTCAATGGCCATGACCACGGCCCGGTGGGTCGAGTCGAGGGGGGTGATCACCCGCCGCGGTCGCGATTCGAGGCTGATGCGGCCGCTGGAGCAGGCGGCCACGCAGACGGCACAGCCGAGGCACAGGTCCTTGTTCAACCGGGCGATCTTCCTTTTCGGGCGCTTGGGATCGTTGGCCGTGACCAGTCCCAAAACCTCGACCGGGCAGGCTTCCACGCATTTACCGCAACCCGTGCATGAATGTTCATCGATGACCGGGATGAAGTTGCTCGTATGGACCGGGTGCAGGAAGCCGAAGCGGCGGGCGGCGATCATCGCCTCGCAGCAGCAGCCGCAGCAGTTGCAGATGAAGTTTACCGAGCGGCGGTTATTTTCGCCGAACTGCACCAGGTGCTCGGCCCGGGCCTGCTGCAGCAGGTCGAGCCCCTCGGCCGCGTCGATGGCCCGGGCAATGTGGCGGCGGGTAAGGAAAGCGGCCGTGTTGTTGAAGGTCAGGCAGATGTCCTGCGCGGCGGCGCAGGCCCGGCCGACATGCTCCATCTTGTGCCGGCAGTAGCAGATGCCGACGCTGATATGGTGGGCGGTCTTAACGATCTCTGATGCCCGTTCGTAATCCAAAACATGCAGTGAATTTTCAGCATTCAAAGCGGTCTCATGGACAAAAACCCGGCCCAGCTGCGTCTCACCGCTGCAGAAAAGCCCCTTGATGAAGTCTTCCTCGACGTTGAGGTACTGGTAAAAAAGTTCGGCCAGCAGTTTCTGGTTGATGTCGCTTCTCAGGCGCATCAGGGAAAATTCGAAAAATCCAGCCATGGGCGGGGGGAGGAAGTAGACGGTCGGACCGTTTTCGGGCGTTGAGTCCACCAGAATTCCGCGCCCGGCCAGCGTCTCCAGGATATTGCGCGCTTCCGCTTCGGATTTACGCCACAAACGGGCAGCTTTTTTCGCTGTGAAAGGCTTGATGGGAAGCTGGGCGACCAAGGCGGCTTCGGTCTCGGAAAACAGCAGTTCCAGGATGCGAAAGAGGGTTTCGGCCGGGGGAGCTCCCTGCGGATAAAGGTTGATGCGCTCGGTCAGTTTTTTATATGCCGAACGGGCGGTCACATGGGCCATGGCGCTCCCTCGTCACTCATATCGAATTTTATCCACTGTATCATGATTGCCGGCTATTGGCGAATCATTGTAAGAATATAAAATATATTGGACTCTTGCAAGATATTGACAAGACCGGAATCTGTAGATAGAATTTGTTCATAAAAGAACGAGTGTCTTCAATGATTCAGGCATTCTTTCCAAGGGAGGAAATCGGAATGAGTAAAAAAACATGTTTGTTGTTTTCGTTGGTTGCCGGTTTTCTGGGATTCCTGTTACTCATGGGGCAGGCGGGATGCAAGTCGGAATCGCCAACAACCACCGACCCCATCGTTGTTACATGCTCTGTGAACAACTCGCAGGGCAATACGGGAGTCACGTTTCAATTCTCATGCAATGCCAGCGGCGGAGATGGCAGCTTTTCCTATTCCTGGGATTTTGGCGATGGTCAGACATCCAATCAACAGAATCCAGGGCATAGCTACGACAGTATCGGAAACTTCACGGTCAGAGTGACCGTCACCAGCGGTACAGAGACCGCAAATTGCGCCCAATCGATCAAGGTCTTCATCGAGCGAAGTGTCTTTGTCGGGCCGGGAGGCGGTGCTGCAGACGTCGTCTTTAAGACGGTCCAGAGCGGCCGTATCCGGATTTCCCTCAACGGCGCCGCCACCTTGATGCCCTATGGCTATCTCCAAGGACCCGGCTATTCCGACTATTTTCCCCCTATGGGAACGTCAAACAACGGCGTCAATATCGGCGAACTTAATCTCACGCAGGCGGGAAATTTCACATTGACTGTCTTCGATGGCAACAACGATGGAGGAAACATCAACGTTAGGATCGAAGTGATTTGAGGCTTACCGCCGGAAAAATTACTAATCTATCGTGCAGGTCCGTTCTTCGATCGCCTTGGCCGCTTCTGTTTTTCCGATCTTTGCCACATCCAGGTATTTGCATAGCTTGCCGTCAACCAGTTCATAGATATAATCGGCCCTTAAAGCCACCTCCCGGTCATGGGTGACCATCACCATGGTTATATTGTTTTCATGGTTAAGTTCAGCCATAAGCCCGAGTACGGAAAATCCGCTCTCGCGGTCCAGGTTGCCTGTCGGCTCATCGGCGAAAATGAGCTTTGGCTTGTTGATCAGGGCGCGGGCGATGGAAACCCGCTGCTGCTGGCCGCCGGAGAGTTCCGAAATGTATTTATCCTGCAACTTTTCCACACCGATGCGCTCCATGATGCGCAGGGCTTCCCGGCCTGTCTCGGGCGCCGGCTTGCCTCCCCGTATCCAGCAGGGCAGTAAAATATTCTCATAAGCGCTATATTCCGGGAGCAGGTAATGGAATTGGAAGATGAAGCCGATGTTCGCGTTGCGGAAATCGGCCAACTCGTTCACATTTTGCGAAGTGATGAGCCTGCCGTCAAAATCGATTTCACCCGAGGTCTGTGGGTCCAGCAGCCCCAGACAATTGAGTAGCGTGCTTTTCCCGGAGCCGGACGGCCCGATCAGGGCGGTAAAACTGCCCCTGACGATCTCGATATTAATATCAAAGAGAACCGGGGTATCGACCTTGCCGAAGTATGTTTTTTTAAGATGCTTGGTCTTGAGAATGATGTCAGCCATTGCGGATCACCTCGATAGGGGAGAGCTTCGCCGCCCTTCTGGCCGGTATGGTGGAGGCGATGACCGAAGCCAGCAAGGCAAGGATGATAGGGGTCAAAAGCGTCCCGGCATTGATCTCGAAGCCGAAAGCCACTTTTGTCCCGGTCACAAAGCCGTAAGACAGCAGCAAGCCGAAGGCCACGCCGAGAACGGAACCCACGCTGCCCAGCAAAAAGCCCTGGATAACGAATATTTTTGAAGCGCTGCGGTTGGTCGTGCCCATGGCCTTCAGTATGCCCAGCTGCCGTTGCTTCTGCACGGCGGCGATGCCCAGGACGCTGGCGATGCCCAGGGAGATGCTGACGATGACAAAGAACTGGATGGTGACCGAAGAGGTGCTCTGCGAGCGCAGGGCGGTGAGCAGCTCGCGGTTCTTTTCCTGCCATGATTCCA
>JAPKZL010000306.1 GCA_026393795.1 Candidatus Aminicenantes bacterium
AAATTCCAATAAAATTCAACTTATCTTGTTGACAATACACCATTTATGATGTATTATTAATTTGTGAAGGGCAAGGATGTGGTGAAAGTATTGAAACAGCACGGCTGGAAAATAGTACGGGTTAAAGGCTCGCATTTCATGATGGAAAAGGACGGCCTGGTCGTGCCGGTTCCCTGCCACAAATGGGACATGGGCATCGGCCTTCTAAAAGAGATATCCAAAAAAACCGGAGTCTCATTGCCCTGACCCAGCAGAGCTGGATAAGAGCCTTAGATAACAAATTCAAAATTTGTTCTAAAGAGCTAACAAATTTTAGAATTTGTTATAAGGCTCTAAGGAGGAAGCATGGTTATCGAATCGTTTGAGCCGACCGCGGTTTTTCGCAAAACCAAGGATGGCAGTTACTTCACTTTCTGCCCGGAAGTGGCTGGAGTGGCCAGTGAGGGTCACACTCTAGAAGAAGCCCGAACCATGATCAAAGAAGCTTTGGAAGGAGTAATCGAAGTTGTTCTGGAGCGGGATTTTCCCGATTATTTCAAGGCGGCCGGTAAAAAGATTTTACGTGGAGATATTGTTGAGAAAATAGATATTGATAAGAAACTCCAGGTTGCTGTTTCCATCCGCATGGCCCGTGAACGCGCCGGCTTAACCCAAGCCCAATTAGCCGAAAAACTGGGCATTAAACAACAACATATATCCCGTTATGAAAAAGGAATCGTGGTGCCTTCAGCCGACCGTTTCCTGCAGTTGTTCGAAATTCTAAAACCAATACTGACTCACTGATCACCAAGTAGGGGCGACCGGCCGGTCGCCCTTACATCATTCAACACAGCAGGAAAATTACCATCCACGTTTCAATAAAGTTCATTTTTGAGACGCGACCCTGAAGCTTTTCCTGAACGAGTTCACCGGATCCGTCCCCTTTGCCCACCTGGACATCGCCGGCACGGCTTTCCTGAGCAAGCCCGGTTTCTGGCTGGCCGCCGAAGGGGCGACCGGATTCGGCGTGCGCCTGCTGGTCGAATATCTAAAAAATCTAGCCTAAATTTTATCTCAGCCAATTTGACATTTATTTAATTTTGGGTAGATCATCTCCATATTGAGGCGCAAAATGGAAACGAGGCGGCAGCACCCTTGCAATTTGATTTCCTCTCTGCTATTTTAAAACCGCAGGCAGGAGGAGCCATGGAGCGCCTATTCACCGTTCATTCCCTGGTGCGGAATTTTGTTTACCAGGGCAAGCGCTACGAAGAGGTCAAGATCAACTGGTTCGTCCTGGAAAGAAAGCAAAGCCTCGTCCCCTTCGAGGCGGCCATCCAGGAATACGTCCAGCTGGATGAAAAGGAACGGGCTTTTCCCGAGGAATACGTGAACGAACAGTTCAGCCGGGAAGAAGCCGAAGCGCTGAAACAATACCTGGACCGCCAGCCGCTGACCACGACCCTGATCGAAACCATCGAACTCCCGGTTGCAGCCAACGCCAGCGGCTGCCGGCGGTTGAGCGCCAATGCGGGCGGAGGCGCCTTTCTGCCCCTTTACAAAGGGAAGGGCTATTCCCTGCCGTTCAAGGTGGAAGGATACTTCAGCGTCCGCTTCGCCGAGCCGGTGGTCAGCGGCGACGACCGGGCCACCGTGATCAACCGCCGGCCCTAACCGTCCGGCGCCGGCCATCCCGCGCAATTAAATTGACAAATCGCGATTTTGATACTATATAATTCGTGCACATGGAAAAATTCGTCGAAGTGAACGTCGTCGGCCTGATCATGGATCAGATCTCCAAGTCCCCGGTCATGGTGCTGAAACCGCTCCACGACAAGAAGATCATTCCCATCTGGATCGGCATGGCCGAAGCCAACTCGATCGCCCTAGAATTGGAGAGCATTCCCTCGCCCAGGCCCATGGCCCACGACCTGATCACCTGCATCATGGGCAACCTGGAAGCGGTCCTGACCAAGGTCATCATCACCGGCATCGTTGAGAACACCTATTACGCCGAGTTGTACATTGAGAGGGAGGGCCGGATCTGCACCATCGACTGCCGCCCTTCGGATGCCGTCGCCCTGGCCCTGAAAAACGGCGTCAAGATCTACGTGTCCAGTCAAATCCTGGAGACATCGGTACTGACCGACGTATTTTCCAGCCTGCTCAACCGCGAGGAAAAGATCGACAGCTGGTTCAATTCACTGACGCCGAACGATTTCGGCGAGATCGAACAATAAGGCTCAGCGGCGCTTGGCCTGGTCCCAGAGGGCGTCCAGTTCCGCCAGGGTGGTAGCGCGGATGTCGCGGCCGCTTTTTTTCAATTCCGCCTCCATATGGCGAAAACGGGCGGTGAATTTCTTGTTGGTCCGCGCCAGGGCGAACTCCGGGTTGACCTTCAGCAACCGGGCCACGTTGGCCACGGCAAAAAGGAGGTCGCCGATCTCATCTTCGAGCTCGGCGGCGCCGCCAGCTCGGATTTCGGCGCGTAGTTCGCCGATCTCCTCGTCGACCTTGGCAAAGGCCTTTTCGGCGTCGCCCCAATCGAAGCCGACCCCGGAAGCCTGCGAGGCAATGCGGTTGGCCAACAGCAGCGCCGGCATGGTCAACGGATAATCGGAAATGACGCTCTCCTTGTTCTTTTCGGCGATCTTGATCTTCTCCCAGTTTGCCTTGACCTCATCGGCGCCGTTGACTTTGACTTGGGCAAAGATATGGGGATGGCGGCGAACCAGCTTCTCGCTGATGGTCGCGATCACGTCGCGGATGGAAAACTTCTTTTTCTCCTCGGCCAGGCGCGCCAAAAAAACGATCTGCAGCAGCAGGTCGCCCAATTCCTCCTTGATTTCCTCGTCCTGGCCGCCGTCGATGGCTTCGACCAGCTCATGGGCCTCTTCCAGGACGAATTCCTTGAGGGTCTGCGGGGTCTGGGCGAGGTCCCACGGGCAGCCCCCGCGCGGGCGGCGAAGCTTCCGCATGATCCGTACCAGTCCGGTAAACTCTTTCATCTATGTTCCCTTGCAAAAATGATGATCCGCAACCATCATAGCGGGAATCGCCGCGGATGGCAAGGGGATGGATTATTTGTGTTGCCCCCGCGGGGACAGACAAATCAGATTCGCCAAAGTCGGCGAATGATTTGTGCTGTTTGAAGAAATTTTTTGCTTGTGATATTATAATTTGCAAAAAGAAGCATGGACAAGGGAAACCGGTATCCGGAAAAACGCGATATCCGCGCCATCGTCATCCTTCTGGCCACCCAGGCCATGATCCATCTGGGGGAAATCGCCGATCCCCTGCACGGCCAGAAAGCCGTCCAAATCGAGGGCGCCAGGTTCTACATCGACCTGCTGGCCGAGCTGCAGCGCACCACCTGGGGCAACCTTCAGCAAGAAGACGCCGCCTTCATCGGTGACACCTTGGCCAACCTGCAGAGCATCATCGGCAAAAAAGACAAGAAAGAGCCATGAGCAAAAAATCGCTCCTGCTGCTGACCGCGCTGCTGTTCTTGGGCTCGATTTCCCGGGCGGCTGTCAACCCCTGGAGCAACCTCAAGAAAATCGTCTTCTACGATTCGAGCGGCGATATGGCCGCGGTCAAGGAAAACCTGGAGCAATTGGACGCCCAGGGGCTGGTCCCCGCCGAAAAGCTCGAACTGCAGCAAAAGCTCAACGAACTGGGCGACCGCTATTTCCAAAAAAAGAATTTTCCCCTGGCCCAAGCGTTCTATCAGAAGATCCTGCAGATTTCCCCCCAGAATGCCTGGCCGCTCTTCAACAAGCTGGAAAAGATCAGCCGCCTTCAGGGGAACTGGCTGTGGAATTTCAAGAACGTCTGGCGCCAGTTCTGGCTGGTCGGCAAAGATTTCAGCGGCGCCTTCCTGCTGCTCAACACACTTTTCAACGTTCTTTTCTTCTCCAGCCTGATGCTGTTCTATATCACCACCGTCGCCATGTTCTTCAAGTATTTCAAGCTGGTAACCCACGATTTCCTCCTGAGCGCGGACAACCGCATCCAGTTCGGAAAGTTGGCGCTGCTGCTGGCCCTGCTGCTGTGGCCGCTGGGACTCCTGGGCGGCTGGGGGTACTATCCCTTCCTGTTCTGCGGCTTCATGTGGCCTTATTTCAAGCACGAGGACCGGGTCAATACCAAGCGCATCGTGGGCATCCTCCTGGCCATGACCCTGCTCAACGGTTTCAACCATTACCTCGAGCAGAGCCTACAGAGCTCCGGTTTCCAAACCGTCCAGAGCGTTTACTCCGGGCAGCTTTTCCCCGAGTCACGGTACAATCGCTTCGACAACGAAATGAAGGTCATGCAGGCGTACGCCTACTACAACCAGCACAAAGCGGACACGGCGCAGGACATTCTCCAGGCCACCGGCAGCGGCTATCTCTCGACGATGAAGCTGAACCTGCTGGGAAACATCTATTTTGATAAAGGCAACATGGCCCAGAGCATCCAATTCTACCGTCAGTCGCTGAGCATCGACAATCGCAACCGGGTAACGCTGAAAAATTTCGCCCTGGCGCTGCTGAAGAACAATGACCCCGATTTGTTCAGTTTCTACCTGAAAAATTATCCGGAGATTCAGGAATATAAAAGCAAGCCCGCCATTCCCCAGACAGCCGACCTTCCAAATGCCATCCTGTGGAAGCGGCTGCTGAATTTTTCCTGGCAGGAATTTCATATCTGGAATTTCGTATCCAACCTCGTCATCGAATTCTTCAAATTCCCGATCCTGCTGGCCTGCCTGCTCATGCTGGTCTACACCACCCTGCTCAAAAAGCTGGCGCCGCACCTGGGCCAGAGCACGTTCTGCAACAAGTGCGCGAAAATAATCAAGAAAAAGTCGATCGAGCAGGCGCACCCCCTGTGCGAGGATTGCTACCAGCTATTCCTGATCAAGGACCCCATCTTCCTGGAGGCCAAGATCATCAAGGAAAAGGAAATCAGCCGCAGGATCCACTTTCAATACGCCCTACACCTGGTCGCGTCGCTGTTCATCCCGGGTTATTGCCTGAATTTCAAGGACCGGAGCAAGGCCTTCACCTTCGCCTGCCTGGCTTTCGTCAACGTCTTCGGCCTGTACGTGTTCAACGCCCTGACCTTCAAAAGTTTCTTCGGCACCGTGCCTATGTTCATCGATTTTATCGGCATGCTGGCCATTGTCCTCTACCTGTCCATCAATGCCTTTTCATTGCGGGGGATCGACCATGGCTTTTAAAGGAACCCTGCGCGAATTCAAGGTACCCGACATCCTGCAGCTGATTTCGCTGCAGAAAAAAACGGGCATTCTGACCTTCAACAGCGTGGAGGGTTTTATCACCCTCATCTTCGAGGAGGGCTGCATCGTCGGTATCGACGCCTTCCCCAAGAAGCTGGAGATGCGGGTGGGCAACGTCTGCGTCAAGCAGGAAATCATCAGCGAAGAAATGCTGCAGCGAGCCCTGGCCATCCAGAAGCGCACCAACCAGAAAGTGGGCGAAATCCTGATCGGCATGGGGCTGATCGACGAGAAGATCATCCCCGAAATGCTCAAGATCCAGGCTATCCAGATCGTCCTCTCGCTGTTCAATTGGAAAAAAGGCGAATACAATTTTAAGATCCTCGACCACATCAACAAGGACCTGAGGCTGTTCAATCCCATCGCGGTGGATACCCTGATCATGGAAGGGGTGCAGATGCTCGACGAATGGCCGCTGATCAAGAAAGTGATCCCCAACGAAGACATCGTCTTCGAACCGGTCTACCTGGGCAGCAAGAAAATCGAACTGGTGTCCGAATTCGATGATGACCGGAGTTCCAAGGACGACAACATCATCTTCCTATCCGAAATCGAACTGAACCTGCTCAAGTACATCAACGGCAAGAACAAGGTCAAAGACCTGGTGGAAATGGGCTTGTTTACCGAGTACAAGATCTACAAGAAGCTCTTCAACCTGTTCAACAAGGGGTTGATGAAGAAGAAGGAAAAAACCGAGATCCAGGAAATTCAGGAACGGAAGCTGTCCGAGGATCGTGATTTCAGCAACCGCAACAAGCTGCGTCGGCTGTTCAATTTTTGCATGATCGTGCTGGCCCTGACGCTGCTGCTTACCTTTTTCGCCCCCTTGCGGCCGGTCTATAAAAAAAACGGTTTGCTGAAAATCCAGTTTTTCCAGCAATATCTGCGCCTCTCGCCGCCGGTGCATTAGAGCGGATGAAGTTCAGGACCCGCCTGGAAAGAACCAGCGGCGCCAGCGCGGTCGCCATCGGCAATTTCGACGGTTTCCATGCCGGGCATGAAAAGATCGTGGCCACCCTGGCCGCAACTGCCCAACGCGAAGGATTGCTGTCGGTACTGCTCTCCTTCCATCCCCATCCCCGCCTTTTCTTCCACCAGCCCATTTGCCTGATCAGCACCGACGCGCAACGGCTCGATGTCCTGCGCCGCCAGCCGCTGGATTACCTATTTTTCATCGATTTCGCCCGCGTGGCTGACATCCCGGCCGCCACCTTCGTCAACGACATCCTACTGGACAAGCTGCGCATGCAAACGCTGATCATCGGCCAGGATTTCCGCTTCGGCCGCGGGCGCGAGGGAGACCTGGCCTTCCTGCGCCGGCAGGCGGCCAAGGCTTCTTTCACCGTCATGCAGGCGCGGACCGTTCGCCGGGATGGCTTTCAGGTCGGCAGCTCGCTGATCCGCAAAAAATTGGCGGCCGGAGCGGTGGAGGAGGCCAACCACATGCTGGGCCATCCCTATGCCATCGAGGGCATCGTCGAAAGGGGGGCCGGACGCGGCAGCAAGCTCGGTTTTCCGACCCTCAACGTCTCCACCGCCAACCAGATTCTCCCGGCCGGCGTTTTTCACACCGAGACGCGGATCGGCCGGCAACAATTCCCCTCGCTGACCAACATCGGCTCGGCCCCGACGTTCGGCGCGACAGCGGACACTGCCGCAGCGCTCAGGATCGAAACCCATGTCCCCCATTTTCAGCGCATGGTCTACGGTGAAAAGGTGACCATTTCCTTCATCCGCAAGATCAGGGCCGAGATCCAATTCGCCTCCAGCCAGGCCCTGCAAGAACAGATCCGCCGCGACGTCACCAGCCTGGGCATTTGACATCGGGCCGCTTTTTTGCTAAAGTTTAGGCAAGACACGCAACCGCCCATTCAGGAGTCATCACCATGGATCACGAAACAGTCGGCCAGCCGCAACCGGCCAATGAGTATGTGTATGTGAGAGTAGCTTCGGAACCGCGCGAACCGGAAAGAATAACAGTCACCTCCCATGCGGTTTCTTTTCTCCCTGCGGCGCGATCGAGATCATCCTGCGCCTCCTTTATTTGTCTCTCAATTTTTTCGAGTTCAGATTCCTTCGAAAGTTTATCTTGATAAGCTTTCTGGATACTCTTCCCTATAGCAGCGGACATATTATGCACATCTGCCATAGTCTTTAACTTCGCCTTGGTCTGTAACTGCCAGAACTGAATCTGTGTGTCCAGGCCGCGGATCGTCGCTTGAAGGTTCTTCCGCGCCTCTTTCAGTTTCTCAAGCTGTTTCATGAGATTTGCGATCTTCTCATCATTCTGGCGGCTTACCTGTCGCCAGTTTATATCATCGATTTTCATTTTCGAATCATTGGCTATGCGGACCACCAGAGAATCCGGATCGGCCTGTCCAGGGAGTATGATG
>JAPKZL010000307.1 GCA_026393795.1 Candidatus Aminicenantes bacterium
CCGATCGCGTGGAACCACGCGTCCAGAAGAGGAGGCCCAAGGCCTTTCCGTTCCTGTGTCGGCCACGCCAGGAACTTAAGGCGCGGCTGCTAAAATCGAAAAATCGCAAAAAATCGCTATGGCCACAAAACTCGGTTGGATTGTTGATAATCAATGAGTTGCGTCATATCAGGTTTTCATACTCGCTCATTTTGTGTCCTCGGATTCGAATCTGTCGGTTTTAGTCTTTGCAGTGGCATGATTGTAACTTACGTGGCATAAGCAGGTTACAGTAAACTCGCTTAAACTCGACTTTTGTAGCAAGGGAGTTGACGAGCCGTAGTCGTATGATAAAGTATTAAATATACAGCAAATACTTAATACTTTATCATCACCTCCTATGCCTCCCCAACTCATCCCCACTGAACAGTTGAAAAAGATGTTTGATCGGCGACCGTGCTGGATCCTGGCCGATTTGGCGCGCTCCCTGGATTATGCGCTCATCTCGGTGCGCCGATTCCTCCTCCAAATCGGGTATTTCCGCAGTTACACCCATAATGGCAAGTGGTACACGCTGCGAAGCACACCCCGGTTTAACCACGATGGCCTTTGGCACCACCGGGATCTTGGCTTTTCCAAGCACGGCAGTTTAACGGCCACGATCGACCATTTGGTCGGGCGCAGTCCGGCCGGACTTTCGGCCCGCGAACTCGCCCAAAAACTCCAGCACCCGTGCCATGCCGTCTTAACCCATTTGCACCAGGACGGAGAACTCGATCGCCTCAAGGTCCAAGGCGAGTTTCGATACCTCTCGATCCAAGCGCCCCTGAACCAGCAACAACGCCAGTCGGCGATGGCGGCCGCGCCGCCCAGTCCGGCGGCCGCGTTGAGCACGCAGGCGGCCGTCCTGGTGTTGGTCGAATATATCAAAAATCCCGCGCTGAGTTTCCAAGAGCTGGCAGCCCGGCTGCGGTTGCCTGGCTCACTGGCGATCACTCCGGAAAACATCGACCGTTTCTTTGAAGAACACGGTCTAAAAAAAACACCCGAACTACCGAAGCCAAAACCCTGAACCTATTGCAGCAGTATCTGGAGAAACTGGCGCGGGAAAGTTCCACCCCTTATCTGTTTGCGCAGCGCCCCTGCTTGCCTTTTCGCTCGACCCGAAGCGAGTGCCCCGATTGTCATGCCTCGCTCCGCATTAGCAAGACGCGCACGAAAACGGTCCACACCTTGCACCTGGGTAGCTTTACCGCCCAGGAAACCCTTCTCTACTGCGACCACTGCCCCAACCCGACGAGCTACGCCTCGGAAGAACTCAGCCGCTTGGTCCCCGCAGGCTCCACCTTCGGCTACGATGTGATGATCTTTGTCGGCCAGGCGCTGTTCCGGCGCCACCGCCGCGCCGAAGAAATTATCCAAGAGTTGCGCGCGCGCAACGTGCGCTTGAGCGCCAGTGAAGTTGCCTATCTGGGCAAGCGATTCGTCGTCCATCTGGCCTGGGCTCATCGCCAGTCGGCTCCCCGCCTGAAGAAAGCCATGCGCGCTCAGGGCGGTTATATCCTGCATTTGGACGCGACGGGCGAGGCCGGCCCGCCCATGCTCATGAGCAGTCTGGATTCCATTTCCGAGATTGTGTTGGGCAATGTGAAAATTCCTTCGGAGAAAACCGAAGAGATCATCCCCTTCCTGAAGGAAATCAAAGCCCGTTACGGAGTGCCTTTGGCGGCGGTCCACGACATGGGCGTGGGCATTCTGGCGGCGGTCAAAGTGGTCTTTCCCGGCGTCCCGGATTTCATCTGCCATTTTCATTTTCTGCGCGACGTGGGCAAAGATCTCCTGGAGCCGGACTATGACGCCATCCCCGCTCAGGCCGATGAGTTCCCGCTGCTCAGCGCCTATAGTCTGACCCAGTGGATGCTGGAGGGAAAAACCCAGGGCGAAGGTTATGGGTTCCCCTTCGACCGGCCGCAACTCGAGTTTGCCCGGCGCTTGCAGGGGGTGGCCCAAGAACTGGAGGTGATCAAGGAGATCCATTTGCGCGGCCAGTGGCAGGACAATGTTCCCTTGTTCAAACTAGCCCACGCCTTGAAGCCCCTGGCTGCCGATGCGGGCTTGCGGAGAATGATCGAGGTCCTGGAGGTCAAAATCCAAGTCTTCGACCAACTGCGTGGCGCGATGCGCATTGCCGAAGTCGGGGGATCGGCGGGCCTGAACTCCGGCAGCGCTCCCCTGGCCATGGGCTCGATCCAGAAGGCGGTTCAGGAGTTCCGCCGCCGGATCACCGCGCGCGGCGATTACCCGTCCACTGGCCATTGGAAGGCCATGATCGCTCAGATCGATAAGTACGGAGCCAAACTCTTCGCCGATCCGATTACCGTGCCAACACCGCACGGACGACTGCGCATTCAACCCCAACGAACCAATAACATCATGGAGCGATTCTTCCGCGATTTCCGGCGCGGGGCGCGCCGAAAAAGCGGCCATAATTCCCTGAGCAAGTTTCTGCAAAGCATGATTGCCGACACGCCTTTGGTCAAGAATCTGGAAAATCCCGACTACCTGCAAGTTCTCCTCAATGGCCAGCCGAATTTGGAAGCCTGCTTTGCCCAGATGGACATCGAGACAGTTCGCCAAGAAATGCAAACCGCTCAGAACTGGTCCGACCGAGTTCCCCGGAAAATCCAACGGCTTGTGAACATGCCCGCCTTTCCCACAGCCCTTTGCGGTCTCTTTCGAAAACCCCTTGTCAAAACCCCTTAATCAGGCCACTTCCAACCGAGTTTTGTGGCCATAGGTTTAATTCCCAGAGTTTTATGGCATAGTCGATGCTTAATGGTTTTTGCTTAAAAAGCCGAATAATTAAAGGAAATCCTATGAAGAGGTGCTCGAATCGCTG
>JAPKZL010000308.1 GCA_026393795.1 Candidatus Aminicenantes bacterium
GGGCGGCATTCCCGGACGCCGCTCTCGTCGAAGTTCAGCACCACCGCGCCCATATCGGCTCGCTGCTAGCCGAACGCGGCGAGACGGGCCGGGTCCTGGGCATCGCCCTGGACGGCACCGGCTACGGCGACGACGAGGGTAGCTGGGGCGGCGAATTTTTCGCCGGCAACCTGCGCGGCCTGGAGCGGGTCGGCCATCTGCTGCCCGTCTTTCTCCCCGGCGGCGACGCGGCAGCCCGCGAGCCTTGGCGCACGGCCCTCTCCCTGCTGTCCGTCCTCCCGGGACAGGAAAAAGCGGCGGCGCGGCTCGCGCACAAATTCGGACCGCTGGGCGAAAGGGTTCAAGAAGCCATCGACAAACGGCGCGGCGGGGTCATGAGCACGAGCTGCGGCCGGCTGTTCGACGGCGCGGCGGCGCTGCTCGGCCTCGGCGATTATAATTCCTTCGAAGGGGAGCTCCCCATGCGCCTGCAGGCCGAGGCCGAGAAGGCCCGGCCGCAAAATAAATCCTACCCATTCGCCATCGAAGACCGGGCGGGCATGAAGATCCTGAACATGCTGCCGACCCTGACCGCCATGCTGGAGGACAGGCGGGGGCGGGCCGAAAGGGCTTACCGCTTCCACCTGACCCTGGCCCACGGCCTTGCGGCCATGGCCAACGCCTTGACCGCAAGCGCGGCGACGGATAAAATAGCCCTGAGCGGCGGCGTGTTTCAGAACCTGCTGCTGCTGAAAACGTGCCGGACGTCGATGAAAAAGAACGGCTTCCAGGTGTTGCACCATGCCTTGGTCCCGGCCAACGACGGCGGCGTGTCGCTGGGACAGGCGGCCCTGGCGGCCATGAAATACAGCAAGGAGAAGTAACCATGTGTCTGGCCGTGCCCATGAAAGTGGTCGAAATAAAGGGCGACATGGCCGTGGTCGAGAGCGCCGGCCTGCGCCGCGAGGTCGGCATCATGCTGCTGGCCAGCATCAGGCTCAACGACTGGGTCCTCATCCATGCCGGCTTCGCCATATCCAAGCTGACAAAGAAACAGGCCCGCGAAACGCTGGCCATCTTCGCCGAGGGACAGTTCTTTGCTTAAGAATACGTCACTGCCGCGCCTGGCCGAGCGCCTGCGTCATTTTCCGGCCAGACCGGGGACCAAGATCATGGAGGTCTGCGGCACCCATACCGTGGCCATCCGTCGCTGCGGAATTCAGCGCCTGCTTCCCGAAACAATGAAACTCGTCTCGGGGCCGGGCTGCCCTGTTTGCGTCACCCCCGACAGCTTTATCGACGAAGCCGTGGCCCTGGCCCGCCAGGGCGTCGTCATCACCAGCTTCGGCGACATGCTGCGCGTCCCCGGCAGCCGCTCCTCGCTGGAAAAGGAGCGCGCCGCCGGAGCCGATATCCGCGCCGTCTATTCTCCCTTGGACGCCCTGCGGATCGCCGCTGAAAGCGGATGGGAGACGGTTTTCCTGGCCGTGGGCTTCGAGACGACGGCCCCGGGCATCGCCGCCGCGGCCATGAAGGCCCTGGAGACAAAGCTGGGTAACTTCTCGCTGCTCACCGCTTTGCGCCTGGTGCCACCGGCATTGAAGGCCCTGATCGCAGTAGACACGGGCCTTTCGGGCTTCCTGCTGCCCGGCCACGTCTCGGCCGTCATCGGCAAACAGGCATACGATTTTTTGCTCGACCGGCAGCTGCCGGGAGTGATCAGCGGCTTCGGCGCCGAGGACATTATCTCTTCCCTGCTCCTGCTGCTGGAAATGCATAATAAGGATATATATAAGATAGTAAACAATTACCCGGCCGCAGTGCGCGACAGCGGCAACGAAAAGTCGCGCGCCATATTGTCGAAGGTCTTCGAGCCCGTCGACGCCGAGTGGCGCGGGCTGGGCTCCATCCCGGCCAGCGGCCTAGACCTGCGGCCCGCCTACGCCGGCCTCGACAGCCGCCGCCGTTTCGTCATCAAGAAAGAAACCGCCCCCCCGCGAAAGGGATGCCGCTGCGGCGACGTGCTGCGCGGCCTGATAGATCCCCCCGCCTGCCCCCTGTTCAACAAGGCCTGCCGTCCTGACCAACCGCTGGGACCGTGCATGGTTTCGGCCGAAGGCAGCTGCAGCGCCTGGGTGACCTATGGATAAGATACTGCTGGCCCACGGCGGCGGCGGCAGCAAGAGCGCCGAGCTGACCCGGCTCGTGTTCCAGCGTTTTTTGCGCGACCCACTGCTCCTGGAAATGGACGACGCCGCCCGCCTGCCCGGCCAGGTGTTCAGCACCGACAGCTTCGTGGTCAAGCCGCTTTTTTTTCCGGGCGGCGACATCGGCCGCCTGGCCGTCTGCGGCACGGTGAACGACCTGGCGGTCATGGGCGCCGAGCCGCTCTACCTTTCCATCGCCTTCATCATCGAGGAGGGGTTCCAG
>JAPKZL010000309.1 GCA_026393795.1 Candidatus Aminicenantes bacterium
GAGGGCATGGTGTTCATGGTCATGACCTACTATGCTGGCCACACACTGAATGAGCGGATCAAGCAGGGGCCGTTGGCCATTTCCGAAGCCCTTGACATCGCCATACAGACGGCCGAAGGCCTGGCGCAGGCGCACCAGAAAGGCATCATTCACCGCGACATCAAACCGGGCAACATCTTGCTCGGCGCAGATGGTCGGGTGAAGATCCTGGACTTCGGCTTGGCCAAACTCGCAGGCGCTACGATTCTGACGCGCGACGGCACGACGATGGGCACGGTCAGTTACATGTCCCCGGAGCAGGTTCGGGGGCAAGCGACGGACCGCAGAACCGACATATGGTCACTGGGCGTCGTGCTCTATGAGATGCTCATCGGGCGCCCCCCGTTTGCCGGCGAATATCCCCAGTCCATCATGTATGGCATCCAAAACGAAATCCCGGCTCCCCTGACATCCTTGCGAACCGGCGTGCCACTGCAGCTGGAACGCATCGTGAGCAAAACCCTGGCCAAGGCCCCCGGCGAGCGGTATCAATTCCTGGAAGACATGCTGGTGGATTTGCGAGCGATTAAAAAAACATTGCTGAAACAAGAGCCCCCCACTATCTCCATACCAACACCAGGATCGCAACAGCCGACCACCGAGACCGCGGCGTTGGGACGGGCAACCGGCCAGCCGAGTCGCCGCCGGCTGGTCCTGACATTGGGTTCGATCGTTTTGTCCATCCTAGCCATTCTGCTGTGGTTTAAACTTAAGCACAATCCCGAAGCGGGACGCGGGGAAACCGCATCGGTGCCACAATCCCACCGTTCGCAAAAGAGGTCGGCAAACGCCGAGGCAAATGAATATTTTGAAAAAGGGCTGTTTTTCCTAAATGCGCAATTGGACCTGCTGCGAGCCAGGCAGATGCTGGAACGCGCCTTGGCCCTCGATGGCACCTTCGCCGAGGCGCGGGCCTGGTACGCCTTCACATTTTTTCTGATGATTGACATCGGGATTTCCAACGATTCCAAGTGGATCTACAAAGCGGAGGAGGAGCTGCGGCGGGCCCTGAAAGATGATCCGGATTCAGCCCGAGCCCATTCGGCTCTGGCTGCGATATATTACTATTCCGCCCGAAAGGAATCTGTACGAATTGAAGCCGAAAAAGCGCTGGCTATATCCCCGGATGACGAAGACGGGAAAAACTGGCTGGCGAATTACTATTTATTGAATGGGGATTACGCCACAGCCCAGAAGCTGCACGCCGACATCCTGGCACATAACCCGCTTTTTTTCCCGGCGAGGATGATGCTGGGAGAGGGATATCGTCTTCAAGGAAACATCACCGCAGCGATTCGAGAACAGGAAAAGGTTCTGGAGCAGGATCCAAAAAATATATATGCGATTGAAAAACTGGCCCGAGCCTATATCGATGCCGTAAACCTTCCTTTGGCACGACGAACCCTGGAACGCCTGCCTGCGGCCAATCGGCAAAATTACATAATAAAGATTTCCTGGGCGCTGGTACTGATATTGGAAGGGAAAAATGCAGAAGCACACAAGGAAATGGACAAGGAAACCCTGAAGTATGCCGCCATTGCCACCGAGAGCACGTTGGATGTTGCCGACTTCTATGCCTTGGCCGGCGACCCCGTCGCGGCGCTGGATTGGCTGGAGCGGGCAGTACGCAACGGCGATGAACGAGACGAATGGTTCCGGC